>JAGVEP010000314.1 GCA_020058145.1 Phycisphaerae bacterium
CCGATCGGCCGCTGTCGCATGCGCGCGGAGCCGTCGAGCCGTCGTCGCCCGTAGCCCACGCAGGCCAGCGCGGTCAGGAAGCGCATCGCGGTCCCGGCGTTGCCAACGTCGATTTCCACTTCGTCCCCGGCGAGGTTGGCGCGGCTGCCGGCGACGGCAATTTCGCGTGTCGCGGCGTGAATCTCGGTCGCGACCCCCAGTTGCCCCAGCCCACCCAGCATCGCGCGCGTGTCGTCCGACAGCGACGCGCCCCGCAACCGGCTCTGGCCATCCGCGAGCGCGGCGCAGACCAGGTAGCGGTTGGTCAGACTCTTCGACCCCGGCGGCGTGGCGGTGCCAGAAACGGGGCCGCCAGGATGCATGCGTATGTCGTTTCCGATGCGTTCCATCGTCATTTCGTCGCGGCCGGTGTCCCTTCCGGCCGAATGTAGCGTCGGCCCCCCGTGGCCGACGTAAGGCGCTCGGGACACACCGCTATGTCACCGGTCATCCACGTCCGGCACGGGGGCCGGACGCTACTTCTACGCCGCCCGCGCCACGCGATACAGCACTTCCAGTGACCACAACACCCGGTCGCGCGGGACACGCTCATATTCGCCGTCCGTCACGCGGCCGAGGCTCAACACATCGTCTTCATACCCCAGCCAGATACGGCAGCGCACCTGTGGCTCATCCGCCACGCGGCACAGCACCGGACGGCCAATCTTCGGCTCCGCGTCCGGGGCCACGAGCACAGCGTCGCCGGCCGCGAACATGGGCTGCATCGCGTCGTCCGCCAACCGCACGCCGAACGCATCCGGGAAGCAGCCGCGGATCTCCGGGCTGTGGAGGAACTGCCGCACACGGCCGTCCGGGCCGCATAGGTTCAGGATCTCCGCCGTGTGCAGCGCGTCGGTCGCGTAGGCGAGCGCGGGCTCGGCCCAGACCGTCGGGCTGCGCTCGGCGGCGTTCAGAGCGTGTTCGAACGGCGCCAAGTCGAGCCGTCCGGGTCCGTCGCCGCCGGGGCCAGTCAAACGCGGAGGTATCTCGTCCAAGTCGAAGATGGGAATCAGGCTGTCCAGTCGTGGAACCGGCAGCGCACGGGCGGACGCCGACGCCTTGGCGGGGCCATGCGCCCATAATTCCGTAAACGCCTCCAGGGGGGCCGCGAATTCCGGCCGCTCGTCCAGCAGCCGGGCCATGCGGGCGAGCAAATCCTGGTGCCGTCCGCGTGTGCCGCTGATGACGACCGTGCCGCGGGCCGCGACGCCGGTGAGGAGCCACTGGAGGTCCTCGCCGGTGGTTTCGCAGATGCGCACGAGGAGTTCCCCCGGCGGAACCGTGCCGCGCTCGTAGCGCAGATACTCCGCGACGGGCAGCCCCAGTCGCTGCGCAAACACCACGGCAGCTTGCGGGCCGAAGTGTTTGCGGCGAAGCTGCTTTAGCCGCCGTGCCAAGGCTCGTTCAGGGCTATCTGCGGACACTGCGACAGTATACCAAGGAGCGGAGGATCGGTCAGGCCCGAGCCACCCCGCCGATGCCTCTATGTGGCCCGGCGCGGTATTCTTCGCGCCAGACCTGCCGCTTGATACTCGCTGGAGATTGCTCGATGAGCACCTACGAATTCGCCCCGCAACCGGCCGCCGAGGATACCTGGCGGATTTTCCGCATCATGGCGGAGTTCGTCGAAGGCTTCGAGGTCATGTCCCGCGTCGGGCCGGCGATCTCAATCTTCGGCTCGGCCCGCATGCAACCCGGCGACCGCTACTACGACCTGGCCGTCGAGTGCGGCCGGCTGATCGCGCAGCGCGGCTACTCCGTCATCACCGGCGGCGGACCGGGCATCATGGAAGCGGCCAACAAGGGTGCCGCGGAAGGCGGCGGCAAGAGCGTGGGGCTCAACATCGCGCTGCCACACGAGCAGGAGCCCAACGCCTATCAGAACGTCATGCTGGATTTTCACTATTTCTTCGTGCGGAAGGTGATGTTCGTCAAATACGCGGTCGGCATGATCTGCCTGCCCGGCGGCTTCGGCACGCTCGACGAGTTCTTCGAGGCGATGACACTCGTGCAGACCGGCAAGGCGCCACCGATGGCGATTGTGCTGATCGGCACCGAGTTCTGGAACCCGCTCGCCAACTGGATTCGGACGACGATGTTCGAGCGGCACGCGTGCATCTCGCCGCAGGATTTGGACCTGTTCCTCATCACCGACGAGCCATATCTGGCGGTCAACAGAATCTGCGAGTTCTACGAAAAGCAGGGCGTGCCGACGGGCATTCCGCCGACCACGGAGGAGATGAAGCGACATCCGCAGGAGCGGCTGACGGCGGAAGGCACCGTCTACGGCGTGCCGCCGATGAGTGCGCGACATCGGAAGGGGCGACCGTAGTGAGCGAATTTCGGTTTTTTTGCGCCGAACGGGACGCTCACCACCGTTGTGCCCGAAGAACCGGAGACACTGTCGAGGTGACCAAGCAATGCGATCTTTGCCGATCTTTCTGACCGTCGCGCTGACAGCACCTTATGCTGCTGGCCAGACGCGCGGCGCGCTGCCGTCCGCTGACGTGTACCCCCGCTCCAAGTCTGAGTGGTTGGCCGAGTCGGCGCGTCCCGAGCGCCAGGTGCCGTTAAGCGAAAACCCCGCCACGGCCGGGCTATGGCCAGTTGCCTACAACCGCATGACCGCCCTGACCCAGCAGTACAACGGCGACAAAGTCATTTTTGACGAAGCGCTGGCCGACAGACTCATCGCCGAGCTGTATGTGGACAACGGCGATCCCGCTTTGAACCTCGGCGTGCAGGATTTCACGCTCGACCTGATCGATCAGGCCGTGTACTGGCCTGAAGAACGCATGCCGGATGCAGCGCGCCAGCGACTGGTGTCCGGCCTGCTGGAGTACGTACGCGCCGGCGGCGGGCAATATAGGCCAGACATTCAATCGCACACGGCGGCGGTCCTGGACCACGCGGGGTACGACGATCCCGAGGCCCAGGCACAGGTCGACGCCCTCCTAAGCGATGCTTTCGACTGGGCGGAAGCCGTGGACAACGATGTCCAACGCAACGTCGTATCCAGAGTGAGTGAGCAACGCTGGGGCGACGTGTTTGCGCTGCGTGCCTACGACGCGCGGAGCAGGAACTCGGTCCCGCCTGAGGCGAGGAATTTACGCTACGAGCGCGCCGTAGCCGCTCTGAATGCACTCCTGACCGACACGCCTCACGATCGCGCGGCGTTCGCGCGGGCCGTGCGTGACGCCACGCAGACCGCCCTGACGGGCTTCGAGCACCCGGCCGTCTGCAAAGACCTGACGGCCCGCCTGCTCATGGTGTACCGCTGCTTGCTAGCCCGGTACCCCCGGATACCGGAACGCATTTCGGATTACATCCAGGAGCAGCTTCTGCGCCTGGCCGCGAAAGACGCGGGGCTGACGACCGCGGAGCATTGGCGACTGTGGGACGAGGCCGTGCTCGCATTGCAGCGCGATCGCGTTTCCGACCGGCTCAAGCGTTGGGTACGCGAGGCGGCGGAACGGAAGAATCTCCCGCCCGGCCAACGAGAGGCCTTGGATCATCTGTCAGCAGTGTTCGCCGCGATCGGTGCTCATTCGCCGACCTCGGAACCCGCTTCCCAGCCGGCTTCACAACCGGCAAGCAGCGGTCACTGAAGAGCTTTCCCCAATCCTGCGCCAGGCCCTTAGCGGCGCAGCCACGCAGGCCGCAGACCACCTGAGGATGCATCAAGAGGGGGACCCGACTCGACGCGGCTTGACGCGGCGCTGTATAATAACTCGTCAATCGCCCGCGCAGAGGGACACCAACGGCGATTGCTCGGGAAGTTCTGTTATGTGTGAGAATGCAACCGCTGCAGGGCTGCACGCCCGTCGCACTGGGCTGGCGGCGCGAACCGCCGCGGGCGGTAGCACGTGTTGAGAGGAGGTATTTGTATGTGGATGTTTGGAAGCCGGGTCAGGCGGCGAAATCTCTGTACGACATTGGTGTTGCTAGGCGGTGGAGCGGTGATGGCTGCCGCTCAGGGTGCGATCGTGGCCGACCACAACTGCACCGACCTGGGCCTGGTCCCCGCCTCGTACATCAGCCAGGCCAAAACCCAGTTCCGCATGTCCTATGGCCACACCTCGCACGGCAGTCAGGTCGTCAGCGGCATGGACGTCATCAAGGGTGCCGCGGGCTCGTTGTATTGGTATGACTACAACGGCACGCAGGGCGGTCTGTCGCTCTGGGATTACACGCCGGCGGGCGATTTGGGCGCCCCGGACCGCACAACCTGGGCTACGCTCACGCGGCAAATGCTCAATGGCTCGGGCGCGAGCCGCAACGTCGTGCTGTGGTCGTGGTGCGGGCAGGCGGACTGCTCGCCGGCCGAGTTGCAGATTTATCTGGACCTGATGAGTCAACTCCGCGCGGACTACCCTAACGTCATCTTCATCTATATGACGGGACACTTGGTGGGTTCGGGCCAGGAAGGCAACCTGAATCAAAGAAATAATCAGATTCGGGCGGCTGTGCAGGCCACCGGCGGCGTGCTGTTCGATTTCGCCGACATGGAGAGCTTTGACCCCGAGGGGCTCTGGGTGCTGCCGCTCTATGCGACCGACAATTGCGATTACTGGCTCAACGGTCAGCAGCACAACTGGGCCACGGAGTGGTGCGCGGCCCACCCCGGAGTGTGCTCAAGCTGCTCGTGCGCCCATAGCCAGTCCCTGAATTGCGACCGCAAGGGCCGCGCGCTGTGGTGGCTGCTGGCGCGGCTCGCAGGTTGGCCAGGCCCCGGCGGCGCAACCGATGGTGACATGGACTGCGACGGCAGCGTGAATTTTGCCGATATCAACCCGTTCGTGCTGGCGATTAGCGACCCGGCCGCGTATCAGACGCAGTACCCGACCTGCGACATCCAGCACGGCGACTGCAACCACGACGGCCTGGTCGATTTCGGCGACATCAACCCGTTCGTCGAGTTGCTGAGCACGTAGCCGATAGACGATCCGATGTCGGCGGCGGCTAGGGTGGCGGGGAAGCGATGCGCGCTTCAAACTCCGCCTTGAGCGCCGGCTCCGCGAGAATCTCGTCGATACGGGTCTTGAGTGCCGCGCCGTAGGTCAGGGCGCGCTGCCGCTCTTCGGCGGTGGTGCGGCCGGTGACCAGGCCGAGCATTTCCTCCGCGGACGGAGCGGCGGCGCCGAACAGGTCGCCCTTGTCGATCGTCACATCGCCGCCGAAGGCCTTCATGCGGTTGTAGGCGACGATGCGCTCGTCTAGATAGGCGGCGCGGGCGTCGCCCGCGAGCTCGAAATAGTGGTCCGCATCACGCAGCACCAGGGCCTTGAACGTGTCGAAGAGGTGCGTGCGGAAAGCCTTCTGGTCGTCCGAGCTGGCGGTGCGGACTTCAACCAGGAAGCGGTCGCGAAAGGGCCGGTCACGCAGCAGGCGCGCTAGCTGAACGTTGAGGAAGGCCTCAAAGCCGGCGCGCTCCAGCCGCGGGAGGCCCTTTTCGTGAATGATGAATTGGGCCACACGGTCCGGCGGCGTCTTGGCATCGGGCACGCCGGGGATCATGAGCACCTGCGTGACGAGCCAGTACAGCGCAGCCAGCGTCAGCACCGGTGCGACGCAGGCGAGGATCACGAGGGTCTTGCGCAGACGGTACAATCGGATGTCGGCACGCGCTGGCACGTTCGTCCTCGTGAGGCGGCCCGCGACGAAAGCTGGCGGCAGGGTAGTCGAGACCCGGCGGCACGTACAGATTGCGCCTGACCTCAGAGCCGCGCGCGCTCGCGAGCGACGCCACACGCCGCGCGCGCGCGCGGCTCGGAAGACGTGATGTTCGTCGTCCTCGAGCATACCGTACCCACGGCGGAGGGTGTCGCGGTGCATTGGGACTTCCTCATCGAACTCGCCGGTCAAGAGCGGCTGGCGGCCTGGCGTCTGGCGCGCGATCCGCTGGCGAGCGCCGGCAGCGTCCCCGCTGAGCGGCTGCCGGACCATCGGCCGCTATATCTCGATTTCGAGGGGGAATTGAGCGGCAATCGCGGGCGGGTGCGCCGGGTCGAGCGCGGTTCCGCGACGATCGAGCGGCTGGCTGGCGACGAGGTGAGCGTGCTTTTGGAGGGCACGCGGCTGCGCGGGCGCTTCGAGATTACGGTGATGCCGCGCGGCGGGGCGGTGTTCCAGGCGTGCGAGGCTTGCGGAGACCAGTGAGCGACATGCGGGAGATGGTGGGCAGTGCCCACCAATCAGAGCCGCGCCCGCAAGAGCCAGCGCATGAATAACTTGAAAAATTCGGAATCCTCAGCGATGATGATGGGATGCAGGATGCATCGGTTGTCGAGTGGCTTCGCGGCAAGTCGCGAGGCTTGGCCGCAGCGTTGAATGAGCGCGCCCGGCGTCTGCGGGCGGCAACGGAAGCGCGCGCACTGGGGCACGGTGGCAGCTTCTAGCCCGAACGCGTCCGCAACCACAGGCGGACGGCAGTCGCACCGTTTCGGACGGGTCTGTGACACTTTAGGCGGCCCGTTTTCGACATGGCGACGTTATCGATCGCCATCGCTGGCCGAATGGGGTTGGTACGGCGTGGCCCAACGAGTAAAATGGGGTTGTCGTGGGAAACCGGGGCTGCGACCCGTGGGGGCCGTGCGGCGGGGAGCGAAGGTTGCCTGGCGAAGAGGCGGCATTTCAGCAGGAAAGGGTGCCCGAAATGAAAGCGGCTTTGTGGGCGGAAGTGGGATTGCTGGGCTGGCTGGCGTGGGTATGTCCCGCGGGAATCATTTATGTTGATGATGACGCGCCGCCCGCAGGGAATGGCGCCAACTGGAACACGCCGTTTCGGTTTCTCGCAGATGCGCTTGTCGCCGCGCAGGCGGGCGACGAGATCCGCGTCGGGCAGGGAGTCTACCGGCCGGATCGGGACGCCGCCCATCCCAACGGCACCGGTAACCGCAACTCCAAGTTCCAACTTCGAGGCGCGACGGCCTTGCGGGGTGGGTTCGCCGGATACGGGGCGGCCGATCCCAACCTCAGGGACAGCGTGGCGTTTCCCACCGTCCTGAGCGGGGATCTGCTCGGCAACGACGAGCCCGGGTTCCTCAATTACACGGACAACAGTTACTCGGTGGTGCGGGCGCAGGGACTGGCCAGCGGCGCCGAGCTCGACGGCGTGACGATTACCAGCGGGTCCTCGGAGGGTCAGCACGGGGCCGGACTGTCAGCCGAGTCGTCGAACCTGAGCGTCATCGACTGCACCTGGGAAGCCAATCTCGCGGAGGGGAACGGAGCCGGAGCCGCCTTCGCAGGCGGCCAGTTGAGCCTTCTCAACTGCACCTTCATCAACAATCGCTCCCTTTGGAACGCTGGGGGTGGCCTGTGGATCTGGGACGGGGCGAACCTGTCCGCGGCGGACTGCACCTTCACGGCGAATTCGGGCAACCAGGGCGGCGCCCTGCACGCCGCCAGTGGAACGTGCGTGCTGCTCAGTGGTTGCACGTTCACCGGCAACACTGGCGAACCGAGCAGCGGCGGCGCCATCAAGGTCTACGCCGCCAATTATCTGGACGCCCGCAACTGCACGTTTTACTACAACGACGCGCCCAACAACGGCGGCGGCGGCATAGATGTCAGTGGCTCCACCGTGACGCTGGTAGACTGCCTGTTTGAACGCAACCACGCCAACTACGGTGCCGGCATTCGCGCCTACAACACGACTCTCCGCGCTTATCAATGCCAATTTCGGGGCAATCGCGCCGCCCCGACTGGACACACCGCAATCGACCACAACGGCGGTAGCCTCGAACTCGTTGACTGCGTCGTCGTGGGGAATTGGGGCGTGAACAACCCGGCGGGAGTGGAGGCCACGGGCTGCCCACTTGTTCTGGCCAATTGCACCATCGCGTACAACCGTGCCCAATACGGTTCTGGAGTGGGAGTCTTCCTGAACAATGTGATCGCTAACATCAGGAACACGGTCTTGTGGGGGAACCAGGACGACTACCAACCCGCGAATCAGTCGGCGCAGCTCTATTCGTACCAGTCGACTCTGCAGATTGACTATTCCTGCGTGCAGGGCTGGACGGGCAGCTTCGGGGGAATGGGCAATGTCGGCCTCGACCCACTCTTCGTTTCCACCCCCTCGCCAGGCCCGGATTCCGAGTGGGGCACGGCCGACGACGACTACGGCGACGTGCGGCTGGCCGCTGGCTCCCCCGCGATCGACGCCGGCAGCAACATCGATCCGCCGCGCGATTGGGCCGACCTGGATGCGGACGCTTGTCTGACTGAGGCCGTGCCCGTGGATGCCGATGGCTTGGCCCGCTTCGTTGATGATCCGACCACGCCCGATTCCGGAGCCGGAGTTGCGCCCCTCGTCGATATGGGCGCCTATGAATTTGCGGCCAACGCCTTCCCACCCCCCGGGCCCTGTCCGGCCGATCTGAACTGCGATGGCGCGATAGACTTCGAAGACATTGATCCCTTTGTATTGGCGATCTCAGACGCAGTTGCGTATTCAGTTGCATTCCCCGCCTGCTATCTCCTAAGCGCCGACGCTAACAACGATGGCAGCCTTGATTTTGACGACATTAACGCCTTTGTAGCCGTCCTCAGCGGCGGTTGAGCAGACGGGCGCACTCGGAGCACCATTCAGAGCCGCGCCCGTTAGGAAGCGGAGTCTGCGGCCCGGCGCACCGCTTCCTGACGGGCGCGGCTCGGATTGGTGGGCGGTGCCCACCCTACGGACGCACTCGCTGGCGCGTCGTGTTCTGAGCGGTCCTCGGCCATGCCGCCCCGCCCAGAGTGTCACGGACCCGCCTGGGCGGGAACCAGGGGCACCGATGTTGCCACTTGAGCCGCCCGCTTCTATACTCCCCGCCGCGGCGAGTCAGGAGTTCGCAGCGTGCCCATTTACGAGTACGAGTGCCCGCAGTGTCACGCGAAGTTCGAGGAACTGGTGCGCTCTGAGGCGGCGGCCAGCCGCGTGGTGTGCTACCAATGCGGCCACCAACGCGTGCAGCGGCAGTTCAGCGTTTTTTCGGCCCACGCCGCCCCGACACGCAGTTCGTCCCGGCCGCCGGGTGGCTGCGGCGGCTGCGGCGCCGCCGGGACGTGCCCAATGGCGGGAGAGTAGCGAGTTGCGGACGCGGCTTCATTCGCTGCTCATAACCGGTTGGAAGGAATCGAAATCGTGCCGGCTCAGAGCCCCGATCCAATTGTGAAGTCGATCCAGGCCGGTTTGCTGAGCTGGATCCTGCCCGGGGCCGGGCACTGGCTGCTCGGCCAGCGCGGCATGGCGCTAGTTTTCTTCCTCGCCGTGAGCATCCCGTACTGGACCGGACTCGCGTTCGGCGGCATCCTCGATTCCATGAACCCCCGGACGAACAAGTGGGTGTTCCTGGCGGCCAGCGGCGTCGGCGGCTACACCCTGCCGTGTTTTGTCGTCAGCCGAACCATCGAAACAAGCGTGCTGAGTCAAGCCGGACTGCGCACGATCCCCGATCCGCAGCGCAACCCGGACGAGCAAAAGAAGTTCATCGCCGCACGGGCCAAGTACATGGCGTTTTTCCCGGAGTCGGACGTGGCACAAATTTACCTGGCCACGGCGGGTCTGCTGAACGTGCTGACCATCCTCGATGCGATTGCCCGCGCCCAGACCGGCGGCCTGCCGACCTTTCAACGCGAATTGCAGCCGGTCACAGAGGGGGAACACGTTACATGACGGCTGCGCTGACCACGCTCACCTTGGGATGGCTGCTCATCCACCCGCTGGCCCTGCCGGCCCGCGGTCATTTGTGGATGCTCCTGCCGCTGGTCGCCTGCGTGGCGACGGTCTATCGGGCCACCCGCGCCCGCACGCCTCACGACCTGCCGCGCGCGACCGTGGTGACGTTTGTCAGCATCGTCGCCGGCATGGCGGCCATCGCGGCTGCGTTCTATCTCGTTCACATCGGGGTGAAACGCTTCTTCTGAGGCGTGATTCCTGGTGTTGCGCGCTGCGCCGTGCGAAGAACCCCACGCTGGTGCGCTTGTCATTACCCACATTCTCCGGCGTCGCGGGGTAGGGTACAGTGTCGCGGACCAGGGTTGGCGTGGCACCCCTGGCCGGCGGTGTTCGTCCGCGGCCTGGCGGCCCTGGACTGCCCGCTGCGGTGTTGAACACCACAATTTGAAGCCGGGATACGGACGTCCCGGTTGGCCGCGGCCC
>JAGVEP010000207.1 GCA_020058145.1 Phycisphaerae bacterium
GCCCCGCTCGCGGCCGCCACCGCGGCCATTTCGGCATCGTCGCTCAGGAAGCTGTGCAGCCCGCTCACGACGTCGATCCCCGCCGCCAGAGCCGCCCGCACGTGCCGGTGCATGTCCGGCGGCAATGCGCCTCCTACGGGAGCCACACCGATGAAAAGGGCATCCGGTCGTAACGCCGTTGTACTGCCGATGTCGGCGAGAATCGGCACCGGCGGCGCCCAGGGAATCGCGTCGGCCAGCGCACGCCCCGCGGCGGCGGAATCCACCACCCCGACGACATCCGCAGCTCGATAGCGCAGCAGCGCGGCAGCCGTCTTCGAAGAAAACACCCCTAACTGCGCCTCGGTGAGCAGGAGAATCCGCCGGTAGGACGGCAAAACGTGCATGTGGGTGGCTCAGCGCGCCGCTAGAGACCGAGCTGCTTCAGCGTGTCCTGCCAATCCGTGAACCGGACCGCCCGGTCATCGATCCAGAGGTCGGCAATCGGCTTGCCCATGTGCAGGCCGTCGTACTCGAAACCCTGGTCCGCGAGCCATTTCTCCGTGACGCGCAGCTCGCCCCAGCCGCGGGCCGTGTAGATGACGACCACGTACCCCGCGGCCCGCAGCTTCTGCAACGCTTCGCGCGCCCCGGCGATCGGCTGCGCGAGCGGCCGCTCGAGGAACACTTCTTCCGTACACAGCACGCCGTCCAGGTCCACCATGATCGTCTTCGGGCGACTCATCGCACGCAACTCCATGAAGGCTGGCGACATTGAAACCGAGCCGCCCGGAACAGGCAACCCGGCGAGGTCTCCCCGTGTGCTCGTGACGCACTTATAATCGGCCGCCTTTACGTACCGCGGAGTCAACGACAGGTGTCACCAACGTGATTATCACCATTGACGGACCGGCGGGCTCGGGCAAAAGCACCGCGGCACGCAAGCTGGCGGCGCGGCTCGGGTTTCCCTACCTCGACACCGGCGCCATGTACCGCGCCGTCACCCTCGCCGCACTCCAGGACGGCGTGGACCTGGGTGACGAAGCCGCCCTGACCGCGGTCGCCGCCCGCGACGACTGCCAGTTCGACCTCGGCCCGACGCATATCCGCGTCACCCTGCGCGGGCACGACGTGACCGAGGAAATCCGCTCCATGCGGGTCAACGACCACACGCGCTATATCGCGGCGTCGCCCGGCGTGCGGCGGATTTTGATTCAAAGACAGCGCGCCGTCGCCGCCCGGCTGGGATCGGTCGTAACCGAGGGTCGCGACCAAGGTACGGCCGCGTTCCCGGACGCGGAGGCGAAATTCTTCCTCGATGCCACCCGCGAGAAGCGCACCGAGCGGCGGCTGCACGAGATGCTCGCGGACGGC
Source organism: Phycisphaerae bacterium (assembly GCA_020058145.1). Taxonomy (GTDB): domain Bacteria; phylum Planctomycetota; class Phycisphaerae; order UBA1845; family Fen-1342; genus JAGVEP01. Next base: position 1,354 of record JAGVEP010000207.1, read on the forward strand.
GAGGAGGTCACGTCGGCACAGATACTGGCCAATCTGGACGCGCGGGATCGAACCGATGTCGAGCGCGCCGTGGCGCCCCTCAGGGCCCCGCCCGACGCCGTGCGGATCGATACGACCCACCTGTCCATCGCGGAGGTGCTTGACAAGATCGTGGCGCACCTCCGCGCGCGCCGCCTGGTGGACGGTTGAACGGTGGGCGGTGCCCACACTACGGCTCCCATGAAAATCGGTTACCGCATATTGCGGCTCTTTTCGCAGGTCGTCTTCATCACCGTCTTTCGCGGGCGGGCATTCGGCGTGCGTCGCGTGCCGCGGACCGGCGGGGTGCTCCTGGTCTGCAACCACCAGAGCTTTCTCGATCCGATTCTGGCCACCTGCGTGATTCCGCGCGAGTGCAACTACATGGCCCGCGACACGCTCTTTCACCACCCCCTGCTGGGGCCGCTGATTTCGTACCTCAACTCCTTCCCGGTCAAACGCGGCACCGCCGACCTGGGCGCGATCAGAGAAACGCTGCGGCGGCTGAAGGACGGGAAAGTCGTGCTCACGTTTCCGGAAGGCACGCGCACAGTCGATGGCCAGATCGGGCCGATGCGGGCGGGCGTCGTGCTGCTGGCCCGCAAGACCCGCGTGCCAATCGTGCCGGTGCTGATTCTGGGTGCGTTCGAGACGTGGCCGCGGACGGCGAAGCTGCCACGTCCTCATCCCATTCTCATTGCGTATGACGAGCCGCTTTATCCCCACCAGCACCCGGAGTGGACCGACGCGCAGTGCGTGACCACCGTGCGGGATCGCCTCCTGGCGCTTCAGCGGCGATTCGAGCGGCATTCCATGTTGCGCTGAGCCACACGCCGGGGGCGCGTGCTTCACGTCACCTTGCGGAATCTCCCCCCGCCCTCGTTGACCAGTTTCGTAAAGCCCTTCGCCTTCAGGTTCTTGTCGCTGAGCATGGTTTTGGTCGACGGCGTGGTGCTGATTCCGCAGCGCGAGATCAAACGCTCCACCGCCTGGCCGCAATCCGGGCAGGCGGCCAGCGGCGCGTCGTGGATGGACTGCCGGACCTCAAAACACTGGCGGCAGCGGTCGCACCCGGTCCGTGGATCCGCGGCTCGGTATTCGTAGGTCGGCATCGCCAGACACCTCCAGGCCCTGCGTATCGAGTACTTGATTATACCCCCCACCCGCCCCGGACGCGGAGTGCCGCGACCGGATTCGTCCGCGCCGTGTTGGCGGCGCCAGTGGGCTCCGCGCGTGGAAACGGCTGGCGGTTCAAACGCACCAGAAGCAGGCCCCGCGGCTCGTCCGCTTCGCCGTCAGCGATCAGCTACGGCCAGCACTGACCACTGGCTGTTCGCGAAGTGGGCTGCGCTGGGCGCGACACGCGCACGCCGTACACGCTCGCCTTCGCCGGGGCGGACGGTGGCAAGAACGCGAATTATCTCTTACGCTGGGTGAACCCGGCCGGAAAAAAGGGGCCGTGGAGCGAGACGGCGACGGCAACAGGTAAGGACCATGTATGCCTACGATCTTCCGCTGGCTCGGATTTCGCTTTCACTTCTACAGCGACGAGGGTCACGAGCCGCCGCACGTCCATGTGCGCCGCGCTGAAGATTCGTGCAAGTTCTGGCTACAGCCTGTCTCGCTGGCGTACAATGATGGTGTGAGGGAACACGAGCTTACGCGGCTTCGCGAGGTAGTTGAAGAACACCGCGAGGAGTTTCTGAGGAAATGGCATGAGTACTTTGGCTAGCGGCATCGGCGACGCGCGGGCCGTTCGAGCGTGGATCGACGGTCGCAAGGTGCGCGTCGAGCTTGAGGACGGGCGTGAGATCGCGTTTCCGGCTGAGAGATTTCGCCGCTTGCGCGACGCGACGGACGAGCAACTTCGCCAGGTGCGGATCGAAGCCCGCGGTCGCGCCCTGCGGTGGGAAGAGCTAGACGAGGATTTGACGATCGACGGGGTGTTGGCCGCCCGGTGGCTTCCGTGACGCGCTGCGGA
>JAGVEP010000225.1 GCA_020058145.1 Phycisphaerae bacterium
ACGGATGGGCGGGCATTACGGGGCGCGGCGGATGATTGCGGGGTGCGCCGGCGGAGGTCGGCGGCAGGTGTCGCGGCTGGTCGCTGACGGCGGCCTCGTCGAACGCGTCGGCCTCACGTTTCTCGATGCGAATGGCGCCGCGGGGGCAATGGCCAAGGCAAGCTCCCATTCCGTCGCAGAGCCGATCGGCGACCACGCGGGCTTTGCCGTCGATGATCTCGAGTGCGCCCTCATGGCAGGCGGGGATACACAGGCCGCAGCCGTCGCATTTGGTTTCGTCAATGATGACCATGTCTCGGATCATGCTGTTCTCCTGGGCCGCACGCCCGCGGCTCGGCGCGCCGGGGTTGCGTTACAGGGGGAAGTTTCGGAGAATCGCGGCCCGCGGGCCTTGACCTGTATCAAGTGCGGAGCAGATTTCTTTGTCCACGTTGAATCCCACGCAGCCCAGTAGCGTCGAGATGGTTCGCAAGTGCGGTCTGATGCGAGGGTTAGAGCCGCGCTGGCAGGAGGCGCTCGCGGCGGCCGGCATGGTGCGCCGGTACAAAAAAGGCACCCAGATTTTCCGGCAGGGGGACGAATGCCCCGGTTTGTTCATCGTTGGGCAGGGGCTGGTCCGCATCTACAAGCTCGCCCCAACGGGCAAAGAGCACGTGCTGCACTTCGCCGAGCCGGGGCGGACGTTTGCCGAGGTGGCGGCGATGGGCCGCTTCAACTGCCCCGCGCATGCCGACGCGGTCGAGGATTCCGTCTGCCTGCTCATCCCGACCGATCGGTTTCACCGGCTGGCACAGACGCACCACGAGTTGTGCCTCCAATTGCTGACCGGCATGGCGCTCTGGGTCCGGCAACTCGTCGGTCTGCTCGAGGACCTCGTGCTGCGCGACGCGAGCGGCCGTGTCGCCCGCCATCTGCTGCAGGCGGATCCGAGCGGCGGCCGGACACCATTCGTTTTACCGATGCTGAAAAAGGACCTGGCCAGCCATTTGAACCTCACGAGCGAGACGCTCTCGCGGACGCTACGGCGGCTGGCCGAAAGCGGGCTGATCGAGCTGCTTGAGGGTCGGCAGATTCGGATTGTGACCGCAGCCGGGCTGGGCGAGGTGGCCGAGGGCCTCCTGCCGGCGGAGTTTGAATGAGAGTGGATAATCCCAGGTAAGAGAATGGTTGGACGGTCGGCCGGCATGGCCTGCGGGCGCTATTTGTTTCGCAGTTGCTCCAAGGCCGGCAGGATATCGACCGACCGCAGCGCCGGCGGCATGTCTCCGAGCATCGTCAGCACGAATGTTGTGGAATTCATGCGATTCAGCGAGCCGTGCGTGCTGGCGACCTTGCCGATCATGGCGTGGAAAAACCGCGAGCCGTGACAGGCACCGTCGCGCAGATTCACAAGCAGGTCGGGCGGATTGTCCACGAGCCCGTGGAACGCGCGCCAAATCCGGGCGAGCGGGTTGGGATACTCATGCTCGAGCGTCGCCGCGAAGAGGGCCACATCATCGATCACGCCATCTGCCGAAACCCGCCCGGCTTGCCGCAGGTCGTCGAGGATCGGCGTTAGCCGCAGCGGATCGCCGCTGCGCGCCACGTACGCGTAGCCGTCGCCGCGCTGCGTCAGCCACGCGGAGCCGCTGCGGTCGCACACGACGATCCCGTCGTCCGCCGGGTAACACGCGAATTCGACGTCCGCATGCTGCAGCAAACATGCGGCGACGCCGGCGGGATCGCGGGTGAACAGCTCGGCGTAGGTGACCAGGCCGTAGGACACCGCGACCACGTCGCGCGGGCCGCGGAGCGACCTCGCGGGGCGATATCCGCCGGCGCGCAGCGTGTCGTCAAACGAGATGCGGCGGTTCTCAACCAGGTTGTGTCCGTGGTCGGCGAGCAGCGTGATCTTCACGTTTCCACGCCGCTCGTAGACGATCCGCTCGCAGAGCTCATCCTCCCGCCGGAGATACGCCTCGATGCCGGGGCGCCCCAGCCGGGTGCCGAGCCCCGCGCTGCCCACGGAGTAGGCGCGCAACTCGCAGCCGTCCTGCGCCGCGCGGAAAATGGCCTGAATGCGGCTCAATTCGTGGTCAAAGACGATCTGCGGATTGAGATAGACCAGCGTGTCCCACCAGAATGAACTGCGATAGGCCATCTGGCGGGCCCACGGCGAGTTGCGGCCACTCAGATAGACCGCGTTGCCATTGCTAAGACGATTGGCGGTGCGGTCGAAGTAGAGCGCCTGGTACGCCAGGCAACGCTCGGTGTGAAACACGTCTGCCAAAGCGAGGTCGGTCATCGACGGGTAGCCGCAAACGACACGGGCCGGGGGATAGAACAGCCGCAAGGACCCGTCGCGGTAGAGCTGATCGACGATCTCGAACGGCACGCCATCCAGGGCGATGACGAAGTGCGGGCACTGCCGGCCGGGAATTTCGTCGAGATTCACCGCTCGTTCGGGTTCGCCGCGGCGTGGCGCAAAAGTTAACATTTGCTTGCGTCCCTCGGCGTTTTGAGACTGGCGGTAGTCGCTGAGTCCGTCGCCATCGGCGTCGAAGTTCAGCACGGTTTGGCCGCACTCGGTGTGGGTCTGGAGGGGGGTCGGAAACCGCGCTGGTGCGACACAGCCACTGTGCAGCGTTGAAGGGAACAGCACTCCCAAGACGGCTGCGGCGTGTACGGGGCAGCGGATGCGTCTGGCTGGCGGGATCCGTATCTTCACGCCGGGAGTATAGGACGACTCGGGCGGCAGTCCGAGCCGGGAATGCGGGCGCAACGATGCCCCAGCCGTTCCTGCGGAAGGGCTGGGGCATGAGCGCTCCACATTCGGGCGGCGCGGAGCTTAGCCGCTATTGGCCGCTAAGCAGCACCACAAACGGGTTAATGTCGTCAAAGTCCACGATGCCATCGCCGTTGCAGTCGCCGTTTAGGATGTTGCACGTGGGATACGCGGCGAGATACGCGGCCGGATCGCTCACGGCCAGCACAAACGGGTTGATGTCGTCGAAATCGACGAGGCCGTCGCAATTGAGGTCGCCTGGAGTGGTCGGGCAACCGTTGGGATCGTTCGCCCAGATTTTGACGTCGTCGATGTTCCAGCCACAGTACGTCCAGGCGCCGTCCGTCGTGCCCAGCGTCCAGCGCAACTTGACGTTGGGCTGGTTGTTGGCCCAGGTGGCGATGTCGTATTCCTGGTAGACCCAAGCGCCGTCGTCGATGGTCGCGGGTCCGTTCTGCCAGACCGTGTTCCACGTGCTACCGTTGTTGTTGCTGATCTTGAGGTAGGCGTGGTCGTAGATGTTCTCCTCGACACCCAGCCACCGCCAGAAGGACAGCTTGGCGCCCGTGATACCCGCGCAGTTGATCGTGGTGGTGGTCAGGTTTCGTTCGGGCATGTTGTTGGTGTAACCGCCGGTAAGGTTGTAACCATAGACATTGGTGCCGGTGTGACCGTTATTGGGGTCGCGTGCGCCGTGGCTGCCGCCGCCGCCGGTGGGGTGCCCGAAGGCCCACGAGCCCTCGATCGCCCAGCCCGGAGTGGTGTTCAAGGGCAGGTCGAGGATAGTTATCAGTGGCTGGGCTGGCGCGGAGTACGTCGAATTCGGTGCGTCCGCGGGCGAGAAGGCCGTGATGCCCGTGGTCGTCGCCGCCGCGAAGTAGTAGTACAGCGTTTGACCGCAAGGCGTGGCCGGCAGCGTAGCCTCGAACACGCCGCCGCCCAACGGCGTCAGCGTGTAAGCCGTGAACGCGCCGCTGCCGCCGATGCGGGCATAGAGTAGCGGGGAGTTCGGGTCCAGCGTTCCCCCGACGACCATGATCTTGACCTGCATGGGGTAGGGCACGCCGGGGTCGAGGCGCGTCGGGAAACCTGCGGGGAATGAGAATTTGACCGGGCTCGTGGACCAGTTGGCCAGGTACAGAGCCGCCGGGAAATTCTCTTCGCAGGTGGGGATGATCTGGTCCGGCGGCAGCTCAAAGCCGTAGTAGCCCGTGTCGCGCAGCTCGGTGGTGAAGGAGAAGATGCCTTCGGCGTCGTACATCCAGTCTACGGTGCCCCCGCTGGCCTGGTAAATCGTCGAGTAGATCGGCCCGTAGTCGTAGCTCATGCCATGGACGGCGTAGATCAGCGCCACACAGTCGGCGTTCATCTGCATAAACGTCGGGTGGTCCGCGGGCAAGGCCGACGTATAGCCGTACGGCGACATGAAGAGCTGCGAATAGCTGTGATAGCTCTGCGCGGTGACGATATTCGGATGCGCCATGGTGAAATCGCGGAGCGCCGCCGTCTCGGGTTCAGAAAACGCGGCCGTCCCGCGGTAGATCTCGCTGCACGGGTCGCCGCTCGAACCTCCGCCGCCAAAGCCGACCGAGTAATTGCGGTTGTCATCCACGCCGTAGCAGCCGCCGGCGTTCAGGCGGCGGTTCTTCCGCCACAAGCGATCGGTGCTCCACGAATAGACGTAGCCGTCGACGTTGAGGACCGGGATGATGTAGAACTCGAGGCTGTTCACGAGCGACTGGACGTTGGGATCGGTGTCGTAGGTGTAAACCAGCTTGTCGGCGATCCACATGGGGACCATCACCGTAACCCACTCGCGGGCGTGGTGGCAGCCGTCAAACTCCACGCCGGGCTTGTCGGTGCCCGGACCGGTGATGCGAATCCCGTAAATGTGCCGACCCTGGAGCGTCAGGCCGATATCGAGCAGTGAGGCGAGGTCAGGCCGATCCGCGACCATCGCGTTGAGCTTGGCATTGACCGCGTCGATGTTCTTGTAATCATCGAACCAGCCGCGGTCGCGCGGGTCGGGCTCCGGCTGGGCGGCCAAACGGGCCCGCTCGGCGTCGATATCGCGCTGGATGTTGTCGTTAAGGACGGTGTACGCAATGCCCGTCACGTCCAGGCCCAGCATGGCCTCGGGGGCCAGCAGGTAATCGACCGTACCCACCCCCTCGCTGTCGTTCATCAGCCGCGCGCCGAGCGCGTGGAGCTGGTCAAGCTGCTCCGGCGAGCCGACCGAGACCCGCACGATTTTGTAACCGTCGTAGCGCACGGGCGCTTCGTCATTCTGGGCGAGAACTGGGCCCCCGCAGGACAATACGGCCACGATGAGCCAGAGCACTCTGCCTCGATACATTAACTACTCTCCTTGTACGTCTCGATGTGTGGTAGTAGATTCCAGGGCAATAGGGTTTCAGCGCACTAGGGGCTCTGCCAGCGCCAGTCTACCAAAATCCGTGCCGCAGTTCCCGAAAAAACGTGTGAAGTTGTCGGGGGGGTCGCGGTTGGGAACGATGCGTTTATCGGACTCGGCGCGTTATGTTGGCTGCAAAATAGGGCCGGCCGGCGTCGAGGAGACACCGGCCGGCAACGCTTCTCACCTCTCCTGTGTGGAGGCGACGCGGGGCTTACGGACAGGCAGCGCCTGCGCTGAGCAACACGACAAAGGGATTGATGTCGTCGAAATCAACCAACCCGTCGCCATTGCAGTCGCCATTCAGCAACCGGCAGTTCGGGTAGCTCGCCTGGTAGGCCTCCGGACTTGATATGGCCAGGACAAACGGGTTGATGTCGTCGAATTCGATGATCCCGTTGCAGTCCAGGTCGCCAGGGTGCCCGAACAGGGCCAAGTCGTCGGCATCAACCGTTTCGTCGCCATCGAAGTTGCCAGCGGCCCAGCCACCGGGCTGACCCAGATGGGCCTGGACGATGGCCTCGTCGTTGGCGTCCACATCGCCGTCCAGGTCGGCATCGCCGTACTCGGTGCCCAGGATGACCTGCACGAGGTAATCCAGGTCCTGCTGGTCAATCACGAGCTTCCAGGCGTCGAGCACGACTTCCGGACCCGTCATGTCGGCACTCAGGTCAAAGAACACCGCCTGATCCGGGTTGAACCAGTCGGCCTGGGTGTTGTTCCAGCCGAAGCGGGTGTTCTTGAACTGGGCGTAGACGTAGTCGATGTCTGTGGCATTGACCACGCCATCGTCCCCGCGCGGGTCCGCGCCGGGAGCGCTGACGTTGCCGGCCACGTCGCCAGCCGAGTCGCCCAGGGCGTAGGTCTTCGGCGTGGCCAGCGTGGAGTTGAAGAAGTTGGTGTCACCACCGGGCTGCGTGGCCCAATTCGTGTCCACGAGCTGGAAGCCCAGCTTGCGGCTGAGCACCGGGCCGTACTTGCCATTGGGGGCGTTCGGATCGACGGTCAGGCCGTCAGCGAAGTACCGCACGTCGGCCGCGTCGAAGTTCCCGTCGCCGTTGAAATCCGCCATGATGTGCACGATCACGACGTTGCCGCCGGTCTGGTCGCCGGCGTTGCCCGGCATGACCGGATCACCCTGCTCATAGTCGAGCGGGCTGACGTAGGCTTCCAGCAGGCCTGCGATGTCGTTCACGTTGCGCAGCCCATCGCGGTTGAAGTCACCGGTCACACGGTTCCGCCCGCCCAGCCTGGCATCGCGGTTAATCGTGTAGAACAAACCGCCGCTGCCTTTGTAGCGATAGGTGGTCTGTGTCGGCAGCGTGCCGTCGAGCCAGGTCTGCGTGACGTTTGGGTCTTCCGAGGTCGTCGCGCGCCGCGGGACGAGCCCCGCGGGATTCTTGCTGCCGTACGCCGGGAGAACCTGCGTCGTGTTGCTGATGATGAAGTTTTGCAGCGGCACGTTCAGGTTTGGATTGGTCACAAACTGTGTCGGGTTGTCCGGCGTCGGGAGGCAACTCATACCCGCCTCGAGCGTGAATCTCGTTGCCAGGTACTCGCCCGGCATGTTGAAGTTCTCCGGGCTGCTCGGTGCACCCACAACCTGGGCGATGCTGCCGAGGATGTTCCGGAGATAAAAGGCCGGGGCGCGGTCTTCCATGTACTCGGGAAGATTGGGGTCGTCCACCGACGGGTCGCCGCGGGTCACGAAGGTCACCTGCCCGCCGAGCTGGAACGCGGTGTTCGGATCGCAGTTCTGCACGATGTTGGTGATGCTCGGCCGCACGTAGGCGCTGCCGCCGCGGTCGTCGAATTGGATATTCAGGACTTCGTAGCGGCCGGCGGTGGCGTCGAAGATCGCCCGCTCGTTGCCGAACAGACCGGTGAACCCGACCGCCAGACGCGAGACCTGGACGGCCCGCTCGACGCCGCTCGAGCCTTCCGCGTTCGTGACGCGCCGATTCGGGCCGATGTTCGCGGCGTTGGTGGAGTTCCACTCGTTGTCCAGGTTGTCGCCGCGACCCCACGACGGGTCGATACCGCTGGTGTTGAAGATGCCGTTGCGCGTGCCGGAGCCGGCGGAACGCGTTGCGCCGGCGAGGTTCTCGCCGGACATCGTGCGGCCGGTGAGCATCAGGTGCCGGACGTCCGTGAGCGCGATGTCGCCCTCGAGGCCGTCGGTGTTGAGGTCCGGGCGGCCCACGCCGCGATTGGCGACGTAGGCGATGCCCGCCCACGCCACGGTGCTGTCGTAGATCGTGTTCTGGTCGGGGTTCGCCGTGTTGCTATTCAGCGACACGGGCCCGCTGCCACAGTCGCGCGTCAGGCTCTGGAGCGCGCTGTCCCAGCCGGTGCTCGACAGAATCGGGTTCTGGCCGTAGCCGTCCTGGGTCGGGCCCTTGTGCCAATACGCGTTCAGCTCGTCTCCGGCGATCACGCCCCACTTGGAGGGCACGTCCAGAATGGCGATTTGGATCTCGTCCACACAGACCGGCGTGCCGCTGTCGTTCTGGAAGTTGCCATCGGGCGCGCGGTAGCCGAACTCCTCACCCTCGGCAACGGTCAGGCAGTCGGGCCAGGAGCCGAGCTGCCGCGCTCCGCCGATGGCCCACGAGTAGCGATTCAGCAACCCGAGCTCCGAGGGCACCGAGCCGCTCAGCAGGTCACAAAGCTGCGACCAGACGAACTCGCCGAGGCCATTGACCGAGCCAACGCCACGGTACTGCACGGCCCAGAAGGTGTTGAGCGGCAGGCTGGGGGTGAACGACGCGCCGAGTTGGTCCACGAAGGGGAAGGTATTCGGGTCATACCCCGAGAAAAGGTCGCCATCGACGTCGATGGCGTCGTGGGTCGACGCCGGCGCCTCGAAGAACGGGCGGAACAACGTCGCCCCACTGATGTTAACCGGGCCGGCGTACGGATGATTCTCGTAGTTCACCGGCTGTGCCAGGGCCGCGACACCGCCGCCGATCAGCAGCAGTGTGAGGCCATACCAAGAACGTGCCTGCATTCCATGTCCTCCAATCTCGATCCAGGTTCCATGCCCCTGGCGACGTTCGCCGGGGGTTCAGTTAGCGGATATCACCGTACCTGTCGATAACCTTGGTGTTTCCGGTCAGCGCGTAGTACTTCTCGCCCCACTCGCGATCCTTGAGGGTCTGCAGAATCGTTTTGCGAACGACATGGCCATCGGCGAACAGAAAGTTCACCATCCCGCCGAGCTTGTCTCCCCCGGGGTGATGGCGGCCAACGGCATTCGTTTCTGCCTCAGCAGGGGAGTCAATGAGACCCATGCTGGTGTCACAGATGTTCTTGGGAAGCAAACCGTAGGGGCGCGTCGGGCTGTCGAGGGCCGTATATGTAAAGGACTCGGTGCGGTCTGGGACCGCGTATTCGTCCGACCCACTGAAGAGGGCATAGAACGGGTTCACCGGTCGATGGCTCTTGGACACCAGGTACTGGTCGCCCGAGACGGCGACCGCAATGGTGCGCCAGTTGTTGTTGAATTCCGTCGCCAGGATGACCCCACCTGGTTGCTTGATCTCGGATTCGTTGACGAGGCGGTTTATGCGGGGTTTGCCGCCGTTGATCTCTCTGTTGAACTTATTGCGGGGGAAGATGGCAGCATTCCCGGTGAATGCGAGGCGCGCGGCCTGCCGGTCCTCCAGGCTGGCCGGTGTGGCGCTAGTCCCCCCTTCCACGTCCTGCTGAGACTCCCAGTTAGACTGCTCCGGGCCCGGGTTCGTACGCGGCGTGCCGCGATTGGGAAACTCGGGACAGGTAAAGGCGTCATCCCCGACCTTTCCACGGTTGTACAGAAACCACGACCAGTGCAAGTACCCGTTGACCGGCGTTTCGGGCTGCGCATCGAGGTCGTAGCTGCCCGTCCGGTTCGAGGCGTAGATGTACGAAGGGGGATAGACCGCTAGGTTTTCCGCCAGGTAGCATGCCATCGCCTGAGCCACTTGTCGCAGATTAGCGGCACATTTGATGGCGCGCGTCTGCTTGCGCGCCCCGGCCAGCGACGGCAGCAAAATCGAGATCAAAAGTGCGATAATGGCGACGACGACCAGCAGTTCGATCAGCGTGAACCCGCGCTTGGCCGCCGGCACGCCCGGACACGATCGGTACGCAATTCTCATCGGTGTCTCCTCTTCAGACTGTCCACGGGGCTGAATTGTCCACTCATTTGTTAGGGTTTTCCCAGGGCGAACGTTAGCACTCAGTCAATTCCGGCGATGCACGCGCTGCGACCTCAAAGATGTCCACATTGCGGACGGAGCGGCCCTCCCTGGCCGCCGCACGCGGCAGCGCCCCGCGTCAGGGACGTGAGACTACGGGTGGTGCGTTAAGCCGGGATGCGGGAAGTGTGAATTCTGCGCGCAGAGTTGATTAAGCGGGTCCGCGCGCACGCCCGGCGGTTGCACGGGATGGAATGTCGCGCGCTAGGCGCCGGAATTGGATTGGAACGGGCGCGGGCCCTGGGCGTTACTTCAGCGCGTCCGGGTTGAGCGCCTTCAGGTCCTCGGTGACGAACAGCCCGTCTTTGCGAACGAGCTGGCCGTCGAAGTAGATTTCGCCGCCGCCGTGCTCGGGCCGTTGGAGCAGGACCATGTCCCAGTGGATCTCGCTCTTGTTGCCGTTGGGGGCCTCGTCGTATGACTGCCCCGGCGTGAGGTGGATGCTGCCGGCGATCTTCTCGTCGAAGAGGATGTCCTTCATCGCCTTGGTGATGTAGGGATTGACGCCGAGGGCGAATTCGCCGGTGTAGCGGGCGCCTTCATCGGTATCGAGGACCTCGTTGAGCTTCTCGGTGTTCGTGCTCGTGGCCTCGACGACCTTGCCGCTGCGGAAGATCAGCCGGATGTTCTCGTGCGTGACGCCGCGGTACATCGTGGGGGCGTTGAAGTGGATGACGCCGTTGATGCTGTCGCGGACGGGGGCCGTAAAGACCTCGCCGTCGGGGATATTGAGCTTGCCGTCGCAGGGGATGGCGGGGATGCCCTTGATGGAAAACGTAATGTCGGTGTCACGCGGGCCCTTGAGGCGCACAACGTCCGTGGCTTCCATCCGTTTCTTGAGCGCCTGCATCGCCCGGCCCATTTTCGCGTAATCGAGCGTGCAGACGTCGAAGAAGAAGGTCTCGAACGCGTCGGTGGACATTTCGGCGAGTTGTGCCATGCTCGGGTTCGGCCAGCGCAGCACGACCCAGCGGGTCTTGGGCACGCGGACTTCGCTGTGCACCCGCTTCCAGACCGTCGATTCGTAGATCTTCTGCTTCGGACCGGGCACGTCGGAAAGTTCGGAGACGTTCGGGTTGCCGCGGGCGCCGATGTAGCACTGCACGTTCTCCATCTGGAGCCGCTCGACCTGGGCCATGAGGTTGAACTGCTCTTCAGTAGCCGCCATGCGCAGCGCGCGGTCCACGCGGTTGCTCTTGAGGAGCACGAGCGGGAGGGCGCCGACCGCGGCGGCGATGCGCACGCACTCGGTCGTGAATTCGTGCGGCACGTCGATCGCCTCGAGCAGTAGCTTCTCGCCTGGCTTAACGGCACAGGAGTAATGGACCAGGGTGTTGGCCAGCTTCGTAATGCGGGGGTCGATCATGTGAACTCCTACCTGCGGCGAGTCGCCGCGAGCGCTTCCGAAACGGCCCATTATTGCGGGCGGCGGGGAATTCGGCCAGCCGCTCGGCGCGGTTTGGCTGGGCGGGGTGTAGTCCAAGACTGTGGTAGCCGCCCCGCGCGGCGAGCCTCCTGGCCGAGCCCGACGCGCCAGCGTGGGGTTCTC
>JAGVEP010000316.1 GCA_020058145.1 Phycisphaerae bacterium
GCTCGACCGCGCGGAAGCCGGTGCGCGGTCAGCAGCCGGCACCTGGCTCGTGCCGGCGCGCTGCCTTGTCGATAGTCCTTTCAGTTGTCACTATACCTCCAGCCAATCCCGGCGCTGCTGGGCGGGCGCGGCCGACTTGATCGACGGCGTCTTCCCCGGCAGGCGGGGCGATAAAGCTCGGTTACTTCAGGTACTTGCGCACGAACGCGTCCTTCTCCTTCTCGCTCATGCGATTCCACGCTCCCTTGTACCCCTCGCTGCTCGCGCAACAGAAACCGATCGCGTAGCCCTTGTAGTCCAGGGTTGGAGAGCTGGGCGTGATCGGCTTGTCGGTGACCGGATCGGTGTCGTTGAGCGGCGATTTGGTGCCCGGCGCGGGTGGCGGCAGACCCGTAGCAACCGGCTTCGGCGGAACCGCCGTGCTGGCAGCCGCCGTGGTGGTCGTGCCCGCCGCCGCTCCCAGGGAGACCACATCGCTACCGCCTTGAGTCAGCACGTTGCCACCACCGCCGCTCAGGACCGGACGCAACAGCACGGCGGCACCGAGCGCGACGACGCCCAACGCGATGCCAATCTTGATCGGCGTTAGTCGGCGGGGCCGCGGGCTTACATCTCCGACCGCGGCTGTTCTTTGGGGAGGCCGCGGCTTTACGTCTTCATGCTGCCTGTTTCTTACTTTGTTCTTCTTGCTCATGATCCTGTTTTCCTTTGACGCCACCGCCGCACCGGGATTGAGCCTCAACCAGTCGTCAATCACGGACGCAGCCTCGGCGGCTGTAGAGTAACCACGCAGAGGGACTCGACCGCGCCGCGCACCGTCAACGGCGCAGCGCAGCGGCCAACCCGCACGCGACGCACAATACGATCACATGGGGATTGCTGTGAGATTCACAGCAGCAGGGCGTGATTTCGCGACAGGCTTGTCGCCGTGCCATCTCCGGGGGCCTGTGCGGGGCCGGTGGCGTCCGAGTGCGGGATGTGGGTCCCATGCACGACCAGCGGGTCGCACGTGACGACGGCTGGCACCGCGACGTGGAGTGCCTTCGCCACATGCGCCGAGGGTGCGGACCCCGCTCGGGTCGCCAGAAAGGGCCCCTTCGCGATTATGATGGGCGGGGCGTTGTGGTCGCAGTCGGCGCCCGGAATCCCGACCGTATCGCCAGCACCCTCGATTTCGCCAGGTTCGCAGCAGGGGTTCTCCCGCGCGTGCTGCGCCTGCCAATCATCGAGGTCGGCGGCATCCAGCCCATGAACATGCGTTCCGCCGTCGCAGTCGCTGTGAAGGAGGATGACCTCGGCCTGAAGCGGCGTGAGTAGCAGCATTGGCAAAACGGATGCCAGTACGCCCACGCCCAGGAGGCGGGACAACAGGCCAACTCGCATGGTCCTTGCGATCAGCCGCACCGCAGACACCTTCGTCCCCCAAGTTAGCTTCAGTATATCGATCCGATCAGGATCGCTCAATCCGGCCGGCATCCGGACGATTCTGATTATCGGCCATTGCAGGACCTACGAATCAGTGTCCGCGCAACTCCAGGACCTCAATGATCGTGCCGGTGATGGATATCCGGGTAGTGCGGATGGGCATGTTCGAACGGTTCATGCTCGTGCGGATGCGTGTGAGGGCCAGCGGCGGTTACGCCCGGAGCGTGTGCGTGCTGGTGGTGCTCATCATGCTCGTGGCAGTGGTCGTGTTCGACCGGAGCATGCACGTGCATGTGACCATGCTTCTCCGTCAGGTGCAGCCACAGGCCGAGGCCCATCAGGGCTGCCGCCGCGACGAAGAACACGTTCGGGCGCTCGCCAAGCAGCGGGAGGGCGAGGCTCCGGCCGAGCCGCGACTCGCCCGGAGGCTCGCCATCCCGAGCGGTCGTCCCCGGAGGCGACCCGATTCTTGGCTATATGAAGGATGGGACCCCAGGCGCTCAGGCAAACGCCGGTAGAGTAGAATGTATGGGCGATAATCGCAGGCACAACAGGTAGTGTCAGGGGGTGTTTGTCGGGCGGGGAGCGGCCTCGTCAGGGCTGTGCAGGCCGGTTTCTTGCAAAACGTCCTAAAAAACGTTTGACGACAACCAAAACCTAGGCTAGAATATACGTGCAAGCGGGCAGTGGATGCAGGGCGAGACGCCGGCTGGACGGGGCAGAGCCCCAAGCCCCAAGCCCCAAGCCCCAAGCCCCAAGCCCCAAGCCCGGATGTTCGGGAGAGTGAGACGATGGGACCGTAGCGGGAATAAGGCGTTACTGTAGCCGACCCCCGTGGCGGGCGGTGTGGCACAGCCTAACAGCCTGTGGAGTGCGGTGTGGCACAGGCTAACAGCCTGTGCAGTGCATCGGCGATTGGCCGGTTTGCTTCAATCGGTCGAGGCGGACATGCCAGGCAGCAAAAACACCGGTTTGGCGACGCTTGATCCCGGACGGGATGCGGGCATCCCGAAGCACCGGGACGTTTCCGTCGGCGGGCGGACAAAACTTGCACCAGCGCCGTCCAGGTTTCGCTTTGCGAAACGCGCCGCCACGCGGTGCTCGGACATTGCCGGCGATCAGGAACGGGAAACTCCACCCTCCAGGGCCACGTTTCGCTTTGCGAAACGCGACCTGACCGATCTTGGCCGGCGTTTTGGCCGCATTCTGGCCCGCGGCGGCCTAGCGCTGTGGTGCTGGGCACAGGCGTTACTGGCATCGTACGACCCGCGCGCGACCCTGGTTGAGGCCGGCACGCGGGTGGGCCTGGCGGCGCGGGGCGCCGCATATTCTAAGTACTGGATGTCAAGGGCCTTGCGCGCGGCCC
>JAGVEP010000175.1 GCA_020058145.1 Phycisphaerae bacterium
CGCGCTCGCTGACGCCGCGGACGCGCTCGCTGGCGCCGCGGACGCGCTCGCTGACGCCGCGGACTCACTCGCTGACGCTTCGTGTTCTGATGCCGCAGCTAGAACGGCGTTTGCGGCGAGTCCGGCGGAATGTACTGCAGCGGCACCCCGCCGGGCATGTGGTTGTCGAAACGGGTGTACTCGCGGCTGAAGTGCAGCCGGATCGTGTCCACGGGGCCGTTGCGCTGCTTCGCGATAATCAGCTCGGCCACATTCTCATCGGGGTCGTCAAAATCCGGCGCGGCCTCCATCTCATTGGCCAGGTTGACGCGGGCCTCACGTGTCTTGTAGTACGATTCACGGTGCAACAGTGCGATAACATCGGCGTCCTGCTCGATCGCCCCGGATTCGCGCAGGTCGCTCATTCGCGGGCGATTGCCCCGCCGCGTCTTGTCCTCGGGGCTGCGGTTGAGTTGTGCCATGGCCACGACGGGGACGTTCAGGTCCTTGGCGAGGGCTTTCAGCCCACGCGAAATCGTGGCCACCTCAACCTGCCGGTTCTCCGACCGCGGCGAACGCATAAGCTGAAGATAGTCCACGAAAATGGCCCGGATTTTCTGCCGCCGGGCCGCCATCCGCGACCGGGCCCGCAATTCCAGAATGGACAGGTCCGAGGAGTCATCCACCAGCAGCGGGGCGTCCGCCAAGTCCTCCGCCACTTGCTGCAAGCGCTGCATGTCTTCGCCCGAATGCCGCCCGCGTCGGAGCAGATGCGCATTGACCCGCGCGCGGCTGCACAGGATACGCTGCGCGAGCTGCTGGCGGCTCATTTCGAGCGAAAAGAACACCACCGGGCGGCGTTCGACGATGGCCATGTGCTCGGCCATGTTCAGACCGAGCGCCGTTTTCCCCATCGACGGCCGGCCCGCGATGATGACCAACTCGCCGGGCTGAAAACCGTTCGTCAACTCGTCCAGTTCGCGAAAGCCGGTCGGCTCGCCGGTGAATGTGCCGTCGTTACCGCGATCCTGGATCGTCTGGAAGGCTTCGCGGATTAGGTGCGACAGCTCCTGCGCCTCGCCGGTCACCCGCCGTTCGGTGACGTCGAAAATCTCCTTGTCCGCGTAGTCGAGCACGTCGCGGGCGGGCTCGTCATTGTCCAGCGCCTTTTCCATCACCCGGTGGGTGGCGCCGATGAGCTGGCGCAGGAGGTACTTGTCGTAGACGATTTCCGCGTAATGGGCCGCCCGTAGCGCCGACGGAACCGCACCGAGGAGGCCAGCGAGGTAGTCAAACCCGCCGAGCTTCTCCCACAGCCCGCGGCGTTGCAACTCGTCCTTGATGACCACGCCGTCGACCGGCTGGTCGGAGACGAAGATCTTCACCAGCACGTCGTAGAGCTGTTGGTGGCTCTCGCGCGAAAAAGCCAGCGCGCCCGCGTCGCGCAGGACGTTAATGACCTCGCCGATGGCCTCTTTCTCCTGAAGCATCGAGCCCAGCGTGGCCCGCTCGGCGTCGAGGTCCAGGGGCAGCAGCCGGTCGAGACCCCGGCTCGGGCTACTCGCCTGCGGCTGCGGCGTCGCCGGCGGCTTGGGCGGCTCCGGTTTCGTCGCCATGGGGCACGCCTCCCTCGCGGACGACCCAGACCTTGACCTCGGCCTTGAGCTCGTCGGCGAACTCGAGCGTCACCATCCGGCTGTCGAGCGTGCGGATGTGACCCGGCAGGCTAACGTGGTGCGCCAGGACGGGGAAGCCCTGCGTCTGGAGCGCGGCGGCGATTTCCTTTTCACCGACCGAGCCGTACAGCGTACCCTCGGGGTTGGCCGCGGCCTCGATGGTCACCGACACGTCCTTGAGCTTGGCGACCAGGTCGGTGAATTCCTTCATCAGCTTGGCCCGCCCGGCCGTGGCGGCCCGGCGGCGATCCTCGATGGCCTTCATATTCTCTTCGGTGGGCTCGGTGGCGAGCCGTTGGGGCAGCAGGTAATTCCGCGCGTAGCCCGCGGTGACCTCGACGACGTCGCCGAGGTGTCCGAGCTTCCGCACGTCTTCAAGCAGGAGTAAACGCATGCGTTGGTTCTCCATTGTGGGGCACTGGCGGTCAGCCGGTGTCGTGGCGCCCGCCGGCGCTCGCGGCTCTGACCGGCCGGTACAGGGTGGCGTGGGCGTCTCGCCCGCGCCGCCGTCGGACTCGGAGGTCCGACGCTACACGGCCGGTACAGAGCCCGGCCGCTACGGCGTTCAGGTCACATACTGCATCAAGGCCATGAAGCGGGCGCGCTTGAGCGCCAGGGCCACCTTGCGCTGGCACTTCGCGTCCAGGCCGGTGCGCTTCCGCGAAAACAACTTGCCCTGGGCACTGACGAGCCGCTGGAGCGTCGGAACATCCTTGTAATCGATCTCCTCGGGCGTCAGCCGCGGCGCACGCATCCGCGGGGAATCGGCCATACGCCGGGCCTTTTTCTTGCGTGCTTTTTGCTTGGCAGACAGCAGCTTAGCCATGACGGGTTTCCTTTACCGAGTGGGTTTTCAAAACGGGATATCGTCGCCGGCCGGCGGCGGGGGCTCAGGCTCGGCCGCATACGGCGCCGCCG
>JAGVEP010000083.1 GCA_020058145.1 Phycisphaerae bacterium
GGGACCACGCTCACCGCCGATTTCGTAGTGCTCGCCGTCGGTGTCCGGCCGGAATCCCAGTTGGCGCGCGAGGCGGGTCTGGCGCTGTCCGAACGCGGCGCGATCATCGTGGATCAACACCTGCGGACGAGTGACCCGAACATCTACGCGGTGGGCGACGCGGTGCAGGTGCAGGACCCGGTGCTCGGCGGCCCGACGCTCATCCCGCTGGCCGGTCCGGCCAATCGGCAGGCGCGAATTGCGGTCGACCACATCTTCGGCCGGCCCGTCCGCTACCGCGGCACGCTCGGTACGAGCATCGTCCGCGTGTTTGCGGTGTCGGCGGCACTCACCGGAGCGTCCGAGAAGACGCTGAAGGCCCGCGGGGTGCCATACCAGAAGGTCTATGTACACCGTCCGCACCATGTGACCTACTACCCCGGCGCGCAGGCGATGATGGTCAAGCTGCTGTTCGCGCCACAGAGCGGCAAACTGCTGGGGGCCCAGATCGTCGGCGGCGAAGGCGTGGACAAACGCATTGACGTGCTCGCGACCGCGCTGCACGCCGGTCTGACCGTCTTTGACCTCGAAGAGTTGGAGCTTGCCTACGCGCCACAGTTCGGTGCCGCGAAGGACCCGGTCAACATCGCGGGCAACGTCGCGGCCAACGCGCTCCGCGGCGACGAAGAATTCGTGTACGCGGAGGAGCTCGACGACGCGACGCGGCCGAACTGGACGATTCTCGACGTGCGCGAGCCGCGTGAATTCGCCGCGGGACACATCCCTGGGGCCGTGCCCATGCCCTATGGGCAGCTTCGCGACCTCTGGGAGGACATTCCGCGCGACAAGCCGATTGCCGTGTATTGTGCTGTTGGGCAGCGCGCTTATTACGCGTCGCGCATCTTGCGGCAGAAGGGTCTGCGGCCGCGGAACATCGCCGGCGGGTTTACGACGTACAGTCTCGTACACGCCGCGCGCTTGTAGGACAGGCCCGCGGGCCGAGCCCGCCCTACCCGGAGATGGCAGCGCTCGATGTCAGAATACAACACCTGGCAGGTCGTCAATACCAGCCCCGACCCGCGCACGCTCGGGCAGTGGAACAGCGTCGCCACCATATCCAACGGCTACCTCGGCCTGAAAGGGAATCTCGCTGAGCAGCGCGACGGGTACGCGCCGGTTACGCTCATCAACGGCGTGTACGACGAGCTGGACATGTTCGGCCTGCTCCGCGCTTCGGCGGCGGAGCGTCCTTACCTCGATCCGCGCTATTTCGACACGGCGGGCAAGAGCCCGGCGATCGCCAATCTTCCCAATCCGCTCGACGTGCGGGTTAGCGTCGGCGAGCGCGAACTTTCGCTCGGCCGCGGCGAAGTCCACAACTTCTGGCAGGCGCTTGACCTGACCGCCGGCGTCTACCGTTATAGCTTCGACTTCCACGACGGTGGCGGGCGGACTACGCGAATCGAGATGGAACGCTTCGCGTCGCTCAAACACGCCCACCGCGTTTTCATGCGCTACACGCTGACGCCGCTGGACCACGAAGCTACCCTGCGCGTCCACGCGGGCATTAGCGGCACGGTGCGTTCCAATCTCACCGGCGAGCGGCCGTTTCAAGTCACGCAGCTTTGGGCCTGGCCGCCGGAGCGCTGCCGCATGGTTGCGCATCTACCCGCCCGCGGACACGAGGTGCGCCTGGGCGTGGTCAACGTGTTGCGCCGCGGTGGCCCACCGACCGAATTGGCGGGCGTGACCGAGCACGACTCGGTTTACACGCGTTACGTGTTTCAGAGTCCGCCGCGCGGCCAGCCGATCTGCATCGAGCGGCACGTTGTGCTGACGTGCTCTGAAGACCTGCGGCACGGTCTGGTCGCCGACCTCGAGGCGGAGTTGGACGCCGCCGGCTCGCAGGGCTTCGACGCCGCGCTCGCTGAGCAGCGGGAGGCCTGGCACGCTCTCTGGGAGCGCTGCGACGTGCAGATTGAGGGCGACGACCCCGCGCAGCTCGGGCTGCGGTTCTGCCTGCACCACCTGCTCGCCGCCGCTCCGCGTTTTTCGGACAAGCTGTCGGTGCCGGTGAAGCTCCTGACCGGCGAGTATTACCAGGGCAACACGTTCTTCGACACCGACTTGTGCATCGTCCCGTTCTACGCGTTCACGCAGCCGCAGTTGGCCCGCGCGTGTCTGAATTACCGCTGGCACGGGCTGCGGCCGGCCCGCGAGGTTGCCCGCAGCCTCGGCTACGATGGGGCGAAGCTCGCGTGGCAGGCCGGGCCCGACGGCGAAGAGTGCCTCGGCCACTGGTGGCGGTTCACGCACACCAATATCCACATCAACGCGGACGTCGCTTACGCGCTCGTGCAATACGGGCGTGTGACCGGCGATGATGCGTTTATGGCGGAGCGCGGCGTGGACCTCCTGGTCGAGACCGCCCGCTTCTTCGCCTCCCGCGCTGCCCATGACGCGGCACACGACCAGTACGATCTGCGCGACGTAACGGGGCCGGACGAGGGGCATTGCGGATGCACGAACGACTTTCACACGAATGCGCTGGCGGCGCGGAACTTGCGCTGGGCCGCGGACGTACTCGCAGACCTGGCGTGCAGAAACCCGTCCGCGTACGGCGCCGCGGCGCACCGACTGGCCTTGCGGGCCGACGAGTCGGCGAAATGGCGGCAGGTCGCCGAGCGGCTGGCGCTGCTGTTTGATCCGCAAACGCGGCTGTTCGAGCAATGCGCGGGGTTTTTCACGCTGCGGCCTGCGCCTGCAAACTTGTTGAGTACACGCCCGGCGGGGTTTGTGTCATTGGCTTCGTACCAAGCGCTAAGCCAGCCCGACGTGCTGCTGGCGCTGGCTCTGCTGCGCGCGGAGTTCCCGCCGGAAGTGCGGCGCGCGAACTGGGAGTACTACCGCGGCAAGAGCCTAAATCTCGCGTCCATGAGCTACGCCATCAATGCCCTGGCGGCGGCGGATGTCGGCGACGTGGAGGAAGCCTACCGGAATTTCATCATCACGACGGGGATGGATCTCGACGAGGCCTTGACGGGTCGGCACGACACCCACGCCGGCTTGCACGGCACGGCCGCGGGGGGAGCCTGGCTGGCCGCGGTGTTCGGTTTCGGCGGAGTCTGTCTCGCGGACGACGGCCTACGCTTGGCCCCGCGTCTACCGCCGGCGTGGTCGGGGCTGCGCTTCAAGCTCGTTTATCAGGGGGTCACACTGCACGTCGCGATCGACCGCGAGGAGCTGGCGATCACAGCGGGGGGCGACCAAGCCCGCGATGTTCAACTCACGGTCGCAGGCCAGCGCGTGTCGCTCAAAGCCGGGCAGACGCGGGCCGTGCGCTACACACGCCAAGCGTAATGGCTACGGATTCCGCACCGAATGCTCGCGTCCGCGCAGCAGCCGCTGAATGTTCTCACGGTGCCGGACGATGATGACCAGGCCGAGCAGCGCGGCGACGGCCTGGAGCGGCCAGTGGTCGGTCAGCGACAGTCCGGTCAGCCGGGTGTAAACATACAGCGCCAGCGGGAACACAACCGCCAACGTCAGCGAGCCGACGGAGACCATTCCAGTGGTAAAGCGCACGATGGCGTAAGCCCCGAGTGCCGCCCCCATCGCGATGGTGTAGTACGGCCAAAGTCCGAGCGCGACGCCGACCGTGGTGGCCACCCCCTTGCCGCCGCGAAAACCAAGGTAGATCGGAAAAACGTGCCCGAGCACCGCCGCGACAGCGATCAGCAGCAGGAGCGCCTGTCGCCGTGGGTCATCCCCACGACCGGCGAGCCACAGCGACGCGGCCAGCGTCGGTCCGAAGCCCTTCAAGACATCGAGTATGAGGCAGAGGTAGCCCCACTTACGGCCGACGACGCGGCCGACGTTGGTCGCCCCGATGTTCCGGCTGCCTTGCGTGCGCACATCCACACCGTGCGCCATTCCGATCAGCAAGCCGAACGGAATCGCGCCGCAGAGATACGCAGCCAGAGTGAGTAACGTCGGCGGCAACACAGTGGGAATCTACGGGTCGTTTCCGTCGCGTCGCAGTCGCAACCAGCCGGGCCGCAGCCGGTCGCGCAGCCATTCCGTCATTCGCAAGCCCCGGCCGCGCGTCTGAGTGGGGAAATCCAGGCGCCGAATATCGTCCGGGAGCGCGCGGGCGCGCCGCCTGGCGGCCAGCCAGGTGCTCCACAGCCAGAGACGGGCGAGCA
>JAGVEP010000124.1 GCA_020058145.1 Phycisphaerae bacterium
CTGGGCCGCGGTGCGTGACGCGCTGCGAGCCGGTCGCCATGGCTTGCGCGGCGGCTCGACCCTGGCGCGGCTCCTCCTCCAGCAGCGTGGCTCGCGCCGTTACCCAACAGCGCGGCGATTCAGGATTCAGTGGGCAAAATTGACGCCGCTGACGATACAAACCATCCTGAAATGGGCCGACGCCCACTACGCTCGCACGGGCCAATGGCCAACCGGAGCGGGCTCTTCCGGCCCGGTCTCGGACGCCCCCGGCGAGACATGGAGCCGCATCGATTACGCCCTCATGGAGGGCTACCGAGGATTGCCCGGAGGCAGTTCACTGGCCCTGGTGCTCGTGCGCTTCCGGGGCGTCCGCCGCACCACGCACAGACCACCCATCACCGTGCGGCAGATTCTTCGTTGGGCGGATCAGTACCACCGCCGGACGGGAAGCTGGCCCACACACCGCTCCGGGGCCATTCCCGAGTCACAGGGTGACAAGTGGGTTACCGTCAACTGCGCGCTGGAAAAGGGCTCTCGCGGCCTGCCTGGGAACCAGACCTTGCCCAAGTTCCTGGCGGCACACGGCCGCCTGCACGGCGGCGACCACGCGTAGCGGCTTCGTGTGAAGGCCGCCACCTTGCTTTCCCGTTCCGTCGGCCTAAGCTTGTGGGGAATTGTCGCGGGCCGCCGGCCGATTACGCTGGGCAAGCAGTGATGAACCCGGTCGCGACGCCGGCGCGGCGGCGACCCGGTGCGTCCGCTTGGGGCCGAAACAACACGCGTGCAGCGAGGTATGTGCATGAAGGACATCTCGATGGGCCTGATGGACGGGAAGAAGGGCATCATCTTCGGCGTGGCCAACGATCGCTCGCTGGCCTGGCACATCGCCGAACGCCTGCACCGGGAAGGGGCCGAACTGGCGTTCACCTACCTGCCGCCGCCGAAGATGGAGCGGCGCGTCCGGCTGCTGGCCGAGCCGATCGGGGCGACCTGCATCCTGCCGTGTGACGTCACCAACGATGAGCACGTCAAGAGCGCGTTCCAGGAGGCCAACCGCCAGATCGGACCGCTGGACTTCGTCGTCCATTCGATCGCGTACGCGAGCCGTGCGGCGATGTCGAACCCGTTTCACAAAACCTCGCGGGCGGACTTCGCCCAGGCGCTGGATATCAGCGTCTACTCGCTCGTCGCATTGTGCCAGCACGGGCTGCGTTACCTGAACCCCGGTGCCAGCGTACTCACGCTAACGTACCTCGGTTCCCAGAAGATGATCCCCGGCTACAACGTCATGGGGGTCTGCAAGGCGGGACTGGAAGCGTCGGTCCGCTACCTGGCCGGCGAACTGGGTCGCGAAAAGGACATTCGCGTCAACGCGATTTCCGCCGGGCCGGTGCAGACGCTCTCCTCCGCCGGCGTCAGCGACTTCGATAAGGTCCTCCGCCACTACCCGAACAAAGCCCCCTTGCACCGCAATATCCGCGGGACTGAAGTCGGCACGAGCGCGCTCTACCTGCTCAGCGACCTCTCGAGTGGCGTGACCGGCGAAATCCACTACGTTGACTGCGGGTACAGCGTCGTCGGGTGGTAGCCCGCCACAGAGTAGCACAAAAGCATGGACACCGGCGCCAGACCGTCTCCGAGCACAGCACGACGCAACTCCTGATCGTGAGCCGGCAACGAACCTGAGCCGCGCAAGGTCCGGTGCGGCTACAGCAATCCGCTATCGGCGACGCGGCGCCCGATCTAACTGGTAGTCTGCGCTTCAGCACCAAGCTGAATCAGCGCTTGCAGAAAGGCTCCGAGGAAGCTCTGCGACAAGGAGATAATGCCGTTCTCCGTCGTCGCGCGGATCGTCGGATCGCAGCCGCAGAGAAACAGCAGCAATCCGCTGGCTGCGGCGACCCACCACCCGCTGACCGTGCGACTCGTGCCGTTGCGCATCTTTGGCTCCTCGCCAAGGGGTTGCCCGATTCCTGGTTCATCCTATCGCGGGCCAGAGTGTCCGACCAGTTATACGCAGTCACGCACTCGAGGTTGCGCCCCCAGTCTGCCGAATGTGCGCGCGCACGGACTTGTTGCCGTACTTTGCACGGTCAGTGCAGGCTCCCACAATCGCGGCTGTTTTACCGGACATGCACGGATTCCCCGAGTACTGGTGCCAGAGAATTTCCGACGGCCAGCCCCCTTGCGGTGTATACTAGCCTGGTCAAAGCCGATGGTCAGGGCTGAGTATGTCGGGCGACCCACAACAAATCGCATTCGGTGCGGCGGCGGGGCAGTTCTATCTGGGCTTTGAAGGCGGAGCCACGCATCGGGCCTCCTGCACGGCGGACAGAATCACCGGACAGTTCCTGGCTGCGGTTTCCGCGCAACCCGCGATCGTCCTCGATCTCGACGGTTGCAGTTGGATCGACAGCACTTTTGCTGGTTGGATGATCCGCCTGCAGAAACAGGTGCTGCGGTCTGGCGGCAAGCTGGTGGTGTCGCGCTGCCCGGACGGGTGTCGCTCATCGCTCGACGTGATGGGGCTGGCGCCGCTCTTCGAGTTCAGCGCGGTCGCCGCTCCTGCGACCCTGACGCGGTTGCAGTGTGCCGACGAGGAGTTGGACGCGGCCACCATCGAGTTCATGGCCGAAGCCCACGAGAGCTTGGGAAAGGTGGATTCTCCGCAAGCCGCCGCGTTCACCCACATC
The DNA here is from genome assembly GCA_020058145.1 of Phycisphaerae bacterium. Taxonomy (GTDB): domain Bacteria; phylum Planctomycetota; class Phycisphaerae; order UBA1845; family Fen-1342; genus JAGVEP01. The sequence continues at coordinate 2,676 of JAGVEP010000124.1, forward strand.
GCCGAACAGCTTCGGCACGAACTGGACCGGGGTGGCCAGTAGTCCGCCGCGCCAGTCGCCGGGGAGTCCAAGCCGCCACCGCCGCGTTTATCCGCCGGCCAGGAGCACCACAAACGGATTGATGTCGTCGAAATCCACGAAACCATCGCCGTTGCAGTCACCGTCGAGGAAGTTGCAGCAGGGGTAGGCGGTTTGGTACGCGAGGGGGTCGGTGATCGCTAGCACGAACGGGTTGATGTCGTCGAAATCGACGTCGCCGTCGCAGTCCATGTCGCCCAAAAGGACCACAGACAGGTTGTAGGGGTGCTCAACGCACAACTCACCGTCCACACAGAAGGTCACAGTATCGTGTAGCGTGGTTAGGTCGATGGAGGAAGCAAAGACCAGGACATTGTCCAGGTGCAGGTGCTCGCCCCACCCGTCGCATATCGCGAATTGCAGTCCCACCTCGTCCCTTCCGCCCGTATGGGAAACTGAGAGGCACCAGGTGCTCCAGTCCACCGTGTACGGGATACTCCGAGACACGTCCTTAAATGTCACCATTGCCATTCCGATCGTGTTGCGGGCGTCAAACTGCACAGTCAGGTAATAATCTGGCTGCCAGGACATGTAGACCGTTTGCTTAACCCAGTAGATGTTGTGGATGTTGTCCTCTATGATGCAATGGCCCGCGCCTGGAATTCTGAGGTAAGAGTTGGGATTTCCTCCGACGTCAACAACAGCCGGATAACCGCCCGTGCAGTCGCCGCTACATTCCCAACCGTCGGGTGGACGAGCTTCGAAATCCCCATTGATCACTCCATCGGCAGTGGAGAACTCCGCGTACACCAACAATGGAAGAAATGCCGCCGCAACCTTGAGCGCTCTCGAGAACATGGGGGCGTTCCTTTTTCAACCGACATTTCCCAGATGACTTCGCCCTGCGCCGCTGCCGGGGCGTGCAGGACCATCGTACAGCGTCAAGCCCCTTTCGTGGCCTGCCTTTTTCGCGTTTTTCCCGGGCCTCGGGAGCGGAACGAGCCCGCTGAGGCCCTTGTTGCCGGGAGAAGAGGCTTCCGACAGCCCCAGGAACGCCGCGTTTTCCCCGCCGGGGGCAGAGGCCCCGCCTTGATTATCGGACCGAGAACAGTTTTGAGCGGTCTGCTGGCTCAGCCGGAAGGCACCACGCCAACTTCGGGCCGCCGCGTTCACCCACATCGCCGAACAGCTTCGGCACGAACTGGACCGGGGTGGCCGGTAGTCCGCCGCGCAAGTCGCCGGGGAGGCCGCCTACCACCGCCGCGTTTATCCGCCGGCCAGGATCGCGACGAACGGGTTGATGTCGTCGAAGTCGACGGCGCCATCGGCGTTGCAGTCGGCATTCGGCCAGTTGCAGTCGGGGAACTGGGCATAGTAGGGCAACGCACCGCTCAGGGCCGCTACGAACGGATTGATGTCGTCGAAGTCAATCGCCCCGTCACAGTTGAGGTCGCCCGTTAACGGCGCCGCGGCACACCAGCGCGTAACGGTCACGGCATCCACCGAGACGTCGTCCTCTGCCGTGACCTGTGCCGCGATGACGTTCGGGCCGCACGACAGCGGGACCGTGGCGCTGAAGGCACCCGCGCTCACGGGGTACGCCGTCCCATTCAATAGCACTTCCGTGACCCCGGCGTTCTCGCTGAAGCCCGCGACGTCGATCGTGGACGACAGCGAGCGCGTGCCCGGCGGCGGGGCCGCCAGAAACACGTTGGGCGAATTACTCGCCCGCGCCGAGACTTCTGGTACGCCGGTCAGGCCCGCCCCCGGGATCACATCGAGGTTGTACGGGTGGCCATAGTCGCGCAGACCGCCGCCGGAGATAGGAACCGACGCAAAGTGGGCGAAATCCGGGCACGCCAGATAGCTGAACGTCGCATCCAGGTAAACCCAGCGCTCGGCCAAGCGCACGATGGTGTACATGTGCTGGCTGTAGCGCAGCTTCCAGCGCGTTTCCGCAATGCCGGTCCGGTCCTTCGGAATTCCCACGCGATAGAGCAGCGTCGTCAGCAGTTGCGAGCGGCTCATGCACGTGCCCCACGGCACAAAGCCGTACGTCTGATAGGTGAGTGCGATGCGGTCGATGGACGGCCAGCCGCCCGCCATCATGAAGTTCATCGCGGCCTGCCAGCCGGGACTGCTGGGGTTGTAGCTGGCGTGCTGGCGCAGCCACTCCCAGACGATCGCGCACTTGCCCCAGATTTCCGCGGAATTCGTGGTCGGGTTGGTGCCCGCGCCGATCTGGGCGAGGAAACTCGTGATGTTGGCATTCTGGGCGTCGATGTCCGGGAAGAATCCGGCATCGGCCACAACGGTCCCGTCGGTCCGGTAGCAGAACGTGCCGTTGAATTCGTAGTGCCGCAGGCCCTGGTTCAGCGTATCGACGAGGTAGCCCGTGGACGGCGCGACGAGATAGAAATCCCGGACCGCCGGCGGCGTCTGCATGATGAGATCCTGCGAGGCGTGCCCCAGCGCGGACGCGACGATCGTGTAGTCCGTCGCGACGGGCACGTTCGACACCTCGTAGTAGCCGAGTGTGTCGGTCGCGGCCTGGGACGAAAACGAATCGTTCCCGACCAGCACGGTCGCGCCAACCAGCGGCGCGCCGCTGGTCGCATCGAACACATGTCCGCTGAAGCTGTTGGTTGCCGCTGCGGCGACGGTGCAACATCCCAGCATGGCGACCAGCAGGATCGCAGGCGCGCCGCTACGCCGGTTCAGGGCTGTCATCGCGAGGTCTCCTCTGGATTGAGATATCCCATTGTCCGCCTTGATTGCGTCCATCGTACCCAATCGGATGGCGTCGCGCCCACGCCTGGTTCGCGGAAAAACCGCGGTTCGCGCGCCGGTCGAGCATCAAGTCCATTACGGGAAAGCTCCGATAACCAAGTCCGGCACGCTGTGCAGACCCTGCGCCGAGCACGCGGCGCCGGGCCGGACAGCGTATTGTCACGGCGGAGAGGCAGATGCCCAGAAAAGCCGTCCGAATCGCGCTGCTCGTGCTGGCCTGCGTGCCGGCCAGGGCGCAGACCGCGCCCACCGGACCGGAGGACGAAGGCACGCCCGAGGAGCAGAAAACCGCGGAGGCGCAGCCCCTGGAGACCCCGTTTGACGTATTGCACAACACGCGCCTCACCGGTGATTGGGGGGGTACACGCCGGTGGCTGGAAGACCACGGCGTGACGCTCGATCTTGGTCTGACCACGATCTACCAGCACAATGCCAAGGGTGGCCTGCAGACGCGCAACGCCCACCGCGTCAGCGGCAGCTACGACCTGGAACTGACGCTCGAAACGGCCGCCCTGGGGCTCTGGAAGGGCGGTAAAGTCTACGCCTACGCGGAAGGCAGTTGGTCCGACGGCGTCGACCGGTACGTCGGCGACCTGATGGGCGTGAATTGGGATGCCTACGGGCAGCAGGAAATCCAGCTTACCGAGCTGTGGTACGAGCAGGCGTTTTGGGATGAAAAGCTGCGCGTGCGGGTCGGGAAGCTGGACTTGCGCGTCGACTTCGACACCAACCTCTTTGCCAATGACCTCACGACCCAGTTCCTGAACTACGGGCTGAACAACACTGCCAACGTGCCGTTCCCCGACCGCGGTCAGGGTATCCAGTTCGTCGCCACGCCTTGGGAATGGCTCTATTTCGCCGCGGGTGTTGCCGACGCCGGCGCCGACGCGAAGGAAACCGGCTTCGAGACGACCTATCACGGGCCGTGCAATCTGTTCAGCGTCTACGAACTCGGCCTGACGCCCGTGTTCGACACGCCCTGGGGGAAGCTGCCGGGGCATTACCGCTTCGGGCTGTGGTACGATCCGCAGCCGAAGGAGCAGTTCTTCAACGACCTGGACGGTCGGATCCGCCACGCGCCGCTGAAGCGCGACGACACCGGGTTCTATGCCAACTTCGACCAGATCGCCTGGCGTGAGCACCCGGAGACCGATGGCGACGAGCAGGGGCTGGGGTGGTTTTTCCGCTACGGCTACGCGCCGGGTGATGTAAACACTATAGAGCATTTCTGGAGCATCGGCGGGCAGTACCAAGGGCTCATTCCGACGCGCGACGAGGACGTGCTCGGCTTCGGCGTCGCACAGGGCATTCTGAGCGACAATCTGCGCCTGACGAAGGCCGACCCGCATCGCGAGACGGCCCTCGAGCTTTACTACAACATCCACCTGTTGCCGTGGCTGACCCTCAGTCCGGATTTCCAGTGGGTTCTACGGCCCGGCGGCGAAAACGGCCGCGATGCGTTCATCGCCGGCGTCCGGTTGCAAATGGCGTTCTAGACACCCGGGTTGTAGGGTGGGCACTGCCCACCATCTGTTGCCCTGTTCTTTCTCGGAGCCCTGTCCATGAAACCACCACTGAAGTGGAAAAAACTCCTCCTGGTCTTGAGCCTCTTGCCGCTACTCGGCACCACGTGTTCGACCGCGTTTCGCGACGCGATTCAGTCCGGCGCGCTGGACTTCGTCAGCGGAACAGTCAGCGAAATCCTGGGCCGCACCCTGCCGGTCGCCGACACGGTCGCGCCCGCGACGAGTGAATGACCGGATAACGCGGCCCGCCGGCCCGCCGGTTGACTTGCACCGCCGCGGCGCCTACGACTGAGAGGGACGCTCGTCGCGCGCTGTGGTCCGCTGCACGCAGAGAGGACGACCGATATGGTTCGCAACCTGGTTCTATTCGCGCTTCCGGGCGTGCTCCTGCTCATGGGTTGCGCCACGCCGCAAAAACCGTCGTCGGCGGCACCCGCAGGCAGCGCGGGACTCTCGGGTGTCACCGCGTACTATGCGCAGGCCACCGCCCCGCACCACCGCGCTGTTCGCAAGCCTGTCCGGGATCAACAGACCCTCGCGCTGCGGCGGTTGGCAGGACAGGTGGATGCGCTGCTGGCCGCAACCGAGCCTGCCGGCGGCGACGTGCAGTTGGCGGCCCACGCGGAACCCGTGAATTCGGCCGATAGTGCGGCCATCGAGACTTACCGGACTGCGCTCGTTGAATTGCGTAATGCAGCGCACCAAGCCGACCTCGCGGCCGTGCGGGCGAGCTACGCGCGGCTGCTGGTGGCCGCGCGCCGGTTGAGCACGGCGCCGGTCCTCGCCGAATGACGCGGTTCTTCGCTGGCGGGTAGGACAACGGTGTGGCACCGGCTAATAGCCGGTGTCCGTGTGGCACCGGCTAATAGCCGGTGTCCGTGTGGCACCGGCTAATAGCCGGTGTCCGTGTGGCACCGGCTA
>JAGVEP010000108.1 GCA_020058145.1 Phycisphaerae bacterium
ACGACGCTCTTCCGATCTCGCGGCGCACAAAAACCAGGCTGATGAGGACCATGACGCCCGAGGCCAGCGCGGTGAGCACCATGTACCCGTACTGCGGCGACGCGAGCAGCCAGCGGGCGGGCCAGCCGAAGTGCTGCACGGCAGCGGGGTCGGGCGCGGGGGTCTGTCCGGTGACGACCAGCAAGGCGAGGAAGGGGTGCAGCGGCGCGAGCCAGCTCATTTGATACTGAATTGCCGAGCTGAAGAACGGCACCGCCAGCGGGGCTTGCCGAAGCTGACCCCAGGGTGTGAATCCGAGCAGTCCCACGCCGACGAGATAGACGCCGATACCCGCGAAGAACGAGAAAATCGTGCGCCGGGTGCCGAGTTTCAGGAAGCTGATCATGATGGCGATGGAGCCGGTGAGCAGGGCCGTGCACGCCGCCAGCCCGAAACTCTCGAAAATCTCGGTGGTGGTCACCCCGCCGTAGATCATGGTGATGCAGAAAATCGGCAGGCCCGACAGCAACAGGACCCAAACGAAGAAGATGCGGCTGAAGAGCGAACCGAGGACGATTTGGGCATTGCTGAGCGGGGTGGTGAGCAGAATATGGAAGGTATTGGCGTCTTTCTCCTGCGTGATGGCGCCGGCACAGAAAATCGGGGCAATGAAGCACATCAACAGGAGTTGGACGACACTGACCCGCATGAACGTCTGGGTGGCGAGCTTGGCGAGATCGGCGAGTGAACGCTCCTGACCGCTGAGCAGGAATCCGCTGCCGAGCAGGAACACGACGCCGAGCGCGGCGAGATAGCCGAACCGTGCCCACAGATGGCTGGACCGCTTTCCGCCACCGGAGACGACACGGAGAAGAATGGGGTTGGCGGGGAGGAGTCGCCAGAAGTAGGTCGCGATGTCCTGGAACACGGTCATATTTGTGTGCTGCGCCGTGCCCACCCCACTGTGCGGAACGACGTCGGTCTACAGGGCCGCGGCCACTGGCAACGGGCCGGCGGCGACGAGCTTCTTCCGAGCCGCATCGACCCGCAGATTCAGACCTTCGAGTGTCCGTGCGCCGAGCAAGAGCAGGTCACCCTTGTCGGCAAAGACGACCTCGTCGACTGTGAAGTAGCGCTCGTACCGGATGACCGCGAACCCGACGCTACGGGTGATCTGTTGGCCGTTGGCCACTACGAACGCAACGTCCTTCTTCTCGCGTCCGATGCCGATCTTCTCCAGGGTGACCGCTGGTACCCACGTGTATTCGCTGCCCGCATCAACGAGCATGTTGCGCAGCGCGGCCGTTTTGCTGCGGTCAACCGCGTTCGCAATGCGACAATTCACGCGGAAAGTACCCATGCGGCGACTCCAAAACGAGCTTGCGTCCGCCGGGTTCCGGGCGGGCCGCTCGTGGCCTTCTATTCTACTGCACAATCCCCTTCGTCAACCTCATAAACGCCGTCTCCAAGTTCACCTCCTCCGGCTTGAGCTCCGAAATCCTCAATTTGTTCGCCAGTAGGGTGGGCACTGCCCACCACTCACTCGCCGACCGTGCGTGCAATCCGATCAAAGACCGGCGGCCGAACAATCCGTTGTCTGCACGCGCAGCACCAATCCACCGCGCAAGCGCCACTTCGGACCCAGCGATGAAAGCTCGAATACGGCCAAGCATGCGCGCAGGCCGCCACGCCATGTTTCACGGGGTTGTAATGGATGTAATCCATGTGAGCGTCGAGGTCTTCATCATCGCGGATGGTATGTTCCCAGAAGCGGCGCTGCCACACGGCGCGTTCGCGATGGCGCAGGCGTGACGGACATTCAGGCGTGCCAGCGGCAGCGCCACCGAGCAGCGCCTTCGTGAACCGCGCTTTGATCAAACCCGCGCGTGAAGAGAAATCAGTGTCGTTCGGCGGTAATTCCCAGAGGAAATGGAGATGATCCGGCAAAATGACCGCGCCGAGGATCTCAAAGGGCCGCTCCGAGCGCACGCCGGCCATTACGTTCCGCAGCAACTCTACGGCGGTCGCTGCACGAAATAGCGGTGCGCGCCCGTACGTCACGAGCGTCAGGAAAAACGTCCCGCCAGGGGCCTGCATGCGTCGGTATTCGGGCATATTAGGCTCCGTAGGGTGGGCACCGCCCACCATTCAATTCGGCTGTGCTTAACGCGGCGAAAATGGTGGGCAGTGCCCACCCTACAAAATGGTGGGCAGTGCCCACCCTACAAAACGGTGGGCAGTGCCCACCCTACTGCACAATCCCCTTCGTCAACCTCATAAACGCCGTCTCCAAGTTCACCTCCTCCGGCTTGAGCTCCGAAATCCGCAATTTGTTCGCCAGCAGTGCCTCGGCGATGAAGCTGAAGTCCGTCGTGTCCTGGTCGAGCCGCACAATCAGGGCCCCGTCGTTCATTTGCACGTCCGCCACCTGCGGCAAACCCGCCAGAACCTGCCGGGCACGCTCCTGGTCGTCCGGCGTCACGACGTGCACCGTGGTGCCCAGCCGCGCCCGGCGAACCGCCTCGCGCACCGGACCCTGGAACACCAGCTCGCCCTGTTCGAGTATCCCGATGCTGGTACACAGGTCCGCCAGCTCAGGCAGGATGTGCGAGCTGATGAGAATGGTCTTGCCCATCCGGTGCAGCTCCTTGAGCAGCTCGCGGATTTCGATACGCGCGCGCGGATCGAGCCCGCTGGCCGGCTCATCGAGCAAGAGCACCTTCGGATCGTGCAACAGCACGCGGGCTATGCTCAACCGCTGCTTCATGCCGCGCGAGAGCGAGTCCACCAGGGCGTCGCCCTTGCTCTTCAAGTCGGTCAGCTCGAGCACGTCGCCGACGATTTGGATCCGCTTCTTGCCCACGAGGTCGTACGCGGCGGCGAAAAACTCCAGGTACTCCTGGACCACCATGTCCTCATACGCGCCGAAGAAGTCGGGCACATAGCCGATCAGCGGGCGAATCTTGCGGTTCTCGAAACCCACGGTGTGCCCGCAGACGCGCGCCTCGCCCCACGTCGGCTGCAGCAGCGTCGCCAGAATACGGATCGTCGTGGTCTTCCCAGCCCCATTCGGGCCGATGTACCCGAAGCACTCGCCCTCGGCGATCTCGAGGTGCAGGTTGTTGAGGGCCACGAGCTTGCCGTAGCGCTTCGTCAGGTTGATGGTTTCAATAATCACGGTTCAGCTTCCCCACGCGGCGGACGACCCTCGTACGCCAGCGACAATCGGACGCGATAAACGGTCAGACCCCGATACGGATCGAGCGGCAGGCCGCCGCGCTGCAGGCGCGCCGGACCCGGCGTGTCGCTCCAGCCAATGAGCACCGCCTGCCCGCGCAGCAGCCAGTGCGTGAGGTCGAGGTTCGGCAGACCGTCGCTGCGCAGCGGCGTGCCGACGGAGCTGAAATCGTCGGTGCGGTTCGGGAGGTGGTAATTGCGGGTCGATGCGAGCAACACCGCGCGCAGTGTGGCGTCGAGATTCGCCCGCAGCACCGCCAGCACGCTATTGTCGGCCCACGATTGCTGTTCGGTCCACAGCGTCCGGAGATCGCGATCGCTTTTGAACATCTCGCTGCGCTTGCGATTCGGCCGCTGCGCCCAGTTGACCCAGTTTTGGTCCACTTGCGCGTACATCGTCCGCCCGAGCTCGCGGATTTGCTGACCAGCCGGGATGGCGGGGATGCGCACGGCGAGGATGTTCGCCGCGGGCGGGATCGACTTGAGGTCCGGCGTGCCACCGGCGACTTCGGGCAGCAAGTACGGCGTGGTCAGCCCCGCGGCGCGCCAGGGCACACCGGTCCCGTCATCCAGTCGCGGGTCGATCAGCAGCAGAAAACCGCCCTGGAGATCTACGGCCAGATCGTTGGCGAGCCAACTCGCTGCCGTCAGTCGGCCGGTTCTGCGATCGGCGGTCAGGTCGCCGCGGATCACGCCGTCGAGCTGGCCATGCCAGTAACCCTCGACCTGCTTGAGAGTCGCCCGCAGCAGCACATCCTTGAGCGTGGCGCGGGCCGGGACACAGCTATAGCGCGCCGCGGTCGAGTAGTAGTTCGTGCCGCGGGGGCTGCCCGTCAGCGGCCGCAGGAAGTTCTCCTCGCCCGGCAGCGACAGCTCGACCTGCTGGCGGATCGGGCTCCGATACCCGAAGGCGCAAAACCCGCGGGCCGAGTTCGCGCCGCCCTCAACGTCCAGGATGTTCAGGCTTTGGACGCCACCCGCAAACCCCCGCAGCGCACCGACCGTACCGAGGCTCAGAGCCCCACCAGCAGCGGCAAACCCAGCGAAAAGCGCCCAGCTCCAGGCCGTCAAACCCCGCCGCCGCAACCACCACCAGCTCGCCAGCGTCGCCACGAGCACGTACACTGCCACGAACAGCAGTACCGTCACGCCGCGCAGCGCCGACGCCTCGCTGAACGCCACCGGCCGAATGAAATCGTCGTACAGCCAGGCATAATTCGGCAGCACGAACTGCACCGCGGCTGATATCTGGTTCTTCGCGTAGTCGTCGGAATAGGTGTTCAGGTCGAGCAGGGCGGCAAAGAACTTGTCCTTATCGAGCGGCGCACCCGTCAGGTCGCGCAGACTCGCCGCCGTCGCCACGACGCGGCCTGAGCCGACCAGCCGCATGGTGATGAGGCTGATGGCCTCGTTACGCGGACCGAAGTCGCCGAGCGTGCGAAAAGCTCCCTCCGCTGGCCGGGCGAGCGTCACCGGGATCGGGTCGCGGAATTCGCGGCGCTTCCATTCCGGCGGCGCGGTGCGCCTGAACAAGACGTCGAGCTTCTGTATCGTCGTGGTCTCACCCTCACCCGCCAGGGGCAGAATGGGGGCGAGATCGCTCTTGCTGAGCGCACCCCACGTGGCCCCGATGCCGACGACGAGCTGACCGCCGTTGTGGACCCAGGCGGTCAGCGCATCGTGCTGGGCGATGCTCAGGGCGGCCGGGTCGGGGCAGTCCCACACGATCACGTCCACCGCTTCGAGCCCCCACCAGCGGTCCGGCAGGTCCGCCGGCGGCAGATGCGCGATCGCGACGTTGCGATAGAACCGCCGCGCGTTCTCCGTCGGCTGGCCCGGCGACCAACCCGGCGACTGCAACTCGTTTAGCGCCGTCACCTGCGGGTAGCTCAGGTCCAGCACCAACAGGTCGTCGTTTAGGAGCGAAAACGGCGGCGCCAACGGCAACGGCAATTCTGCCCCGACCGCCCCGCTTTGCTCGTCTACTACCGACACGCTGCCGGGCAACTCGTTAACCGAGTTGATCAGCGCATAACACCACACGCGCTTCAGTGGCCCGTCACCGGTTACGGTCACCTGGGGTTGCGTGAACGAAACGCGGTCACCATCCAGGTCGCGAGCTTCGGCTCTGATCTGGCCCGCAAATACCTGGCTGCCCTGCACCTGGAGGGACACCAGCAGTGGAAACCACTGCCCCTCCCGCAGGACGTACCCGCCGGAAGTCTGAAAGCCAACGCTGTCGACTTGGCCGTGGACAATCTGTGCTCTGGCGGAGCTGGCCAGAGTCGCCGCGACAAAGAACAGCGCGTGGTGACGTTGAAACATGCGGCGCATCGGCCCCATTGGCCACGGCACGGATGCTCAGGGCGAGGCCCGCTCGCCTTCTGCCGCCCGATGCTGTGCGCGGGCGATGTATTGTACCCGCTGTTGGAAGCGCCGGAAGGCACTGGATCACCTGGCTGGCCGCTTGGCCGCTTTGGTGGTCGCGGCACCAAGGAGCGTCCGCGCCACCTCTTTGGCCCCAGCGGGGCCGCGGAGTGTAGATGGGGATGAGCGTCCGTTGCTCGGGCCGGTATAACAACCGGCCCAAACAACTTTTTTCCAAAGGAGCAACGGACATGTGTGATTTTACAGTCG
>JAGVEP010000070.1 GCA_020058145.1 Phycisphaerae bacterium
ATGAGCACAGGGTCGACTGTCCACCTGCCACCCTTCTCCGGAGCGCATCTGCACCGCCGTTGGCAACTCTTTTCGTGCAAAGCAGTTATGACTATCTTAGTGCCATTCGGGACAGCCACCTATTTTCGTTGGCTGGCAGGCAACGTTGGAGCTTGGGTTCTATCCGCTCGCGCTGCGAAATACCGCCGCTGGAACCACAGCGACACGTTGACCAGGCCGATGAGCACCGGCACCTCGACCAGCGGACCAATCACCGCGGCGAACGCGACGCCGGAGTTAATCCCGAACACCGCGACCGCGACCGCGATCGCCAGCTCGAAGTTGTTGCTGGCGGCGGTAAACGCGATGGTGGCCGTCTTGGAATAGTCGGCTCCGATCTTGCGCCCCATCCAAAACGACACCAGGAACATCACCACAAAGTAGATGCACAGCGGCACGGCGATCCGCAGCACGTCGAGCGGAAGCTGGACAATAACCTCGCCTTTCAGGGAGAACATCACGACGATCGTGAAAAGCAGCGCGATGAGCGTGACGGGCGAGATGCGGGGGATGAACTTCTGCTCGTACCAGGCCCGGCCTTTGAGCCTCAGCAGCACGAAACGCGTGATCATCCCCGCCAGGAACGGAATGCCCAGGTAGACAAAAACGCTCTGCGCGATCTGGCCGATGGTCACGTGTACGGCCACGGCGCTGAGCCCGAATAGCGGCGGCAGGATCGTGATGAACAGCCAGGCATACACCGAGAAGAACAGCACCTGAAAAATCGAGTTGAACGCGACCAGGCCGGCGGCATACTCGGCGTCGCCCTCCGCCAGCTCGTTCCACACAATCACCATCGCGATACAGCGCGCCAGGCCGATCATGATCAGGCCGACCATGTATTCGGGGTAGCCGCGCAGGAACAGGATGGCGAGCGCGAACATCAGGAGCGGGCCTATCACCCAGTTCTGTACCAGCGACAGCCCGAGCACCCTTACGTTGCGAAAGACGTCGCCTAACTCCTCATATTTCACCTTCGCTAGCGGCGGATACATCATCAGAATCAGGCCCAGCGCGATTGGGATGTTGGTGGTGCCGACCTGAAACCGGTTGATGACTTGCTCGACGCCGGGGCAGAAATAGCCGCCGAACACGCCGACCGCCATCGCTAGGAATATCCACAGCGTGAGAAAGCGGTCCAGGAAAGACAACCGGCTGGTGCATTGACGTTCCATGTTCGGACGTTCTCCCGTCGCCGGCGATCCGGGCGCCCCATGCGAGATGGGGGTGCCGCCGGCATCGGTTCCAGTCAACGCGACAGCCACGGCATAGGTTGCAGGTTCAGACCGTCGGCCTTCGCTGGCGCGCCACCCGCAGGACAGCACTCGCCGGGGGGTGCGGGAGGCTGAACCAAGTCGGCGGCCACACGCAGCCCCGCGCGTACGATCAGTTGAGAGGGAATGGTCTCGTACGTCCGGCCGTCGACGATCAGCGTGCGACAGTTGCTGTCGCCGCAAGCGCCGCAGCACGGACTGTCGCCCGCCTTCGCACCGAGAATTTCGTCCAGGGTAGCATCGCCAATCCAAATCCGGTTTGACTCGCTCGGGTCTCGCTTGAACTGCTCAAAGGTGAGTCGCGTTGTGACCAGCTCCACGCGGATATCGAGCGGTTTTAGAGCACGAGCAAGTACACGGCATGCCCCGTCGAGCGAGCTCTCAGTATCGCCACACCGATTGCACGTATCGCCTTCGTTGTCTACCAGGCGCTGCCAGCGAATCACGAGCCTATCGGGAAGCTTGGGTGCGGCGCCGGCTGAGCTGGCGTTGCCACCCGGGGCAGCACAGCCGGCGATCAGCACGACGACCGCAGCGCTGCACAGCAGGCCGACCCGCGTTAAGATCACAAACCTCCTCACTGCACCCTTCCTTTCGATCGTGTCCACCGGCAGCCAGAACCTCAGTTCGATGCCGATGAGATTCGTCCGTCATGCAACCTGAGCGTGCGTTTGGCACGCGCTGCAGCGCGCGGATCGTGCGTCACCATGACTACTGTGCGGCCTTCGCGGTTCATTTCTTCAAGCAGGTCGAGGATCTGCCCGCCGGTTTCCGGATCGAGGTTCCCGGTCGGTTCGTCAGCCAGAATGATCTCGGGCTCATTCGCCATGACGCGGGCCAGGGCGACGCGCTGCTGTTGGCCGATGCTCAACTCCGCCGGCTTGTGATCCAGGCGGTCACCGAGGCCGACGCGCTCCAGCAGGGTCGCGGCGCGCTCCTTCTGTGCTGGCCCGTCGAGGCCGGCGAGGAACAGCGGGATTTGGACATTCTCCAACGCTGTTAGATACGGCACGAGGTTGAACGTCTGAAAGACGAATCCGACTTTTTGCCGCCGCAGCTCGGCCCGCTGGTTGGGGGAGAGCTCGTACAACGAGTGGCCGTTGAGGAAGACCTTCCCGGCGGACGGAGAGAGCATCCCGCCCAGCACGAGGAGGAGCGTGCTCTTGCCGCTGCCGCTGGGGCCGACTACCGCCACAAAGTCGCCCGGCACGATCTCCAGTGATGCATTGTCCAGCGCCGCGACGGTGTGCCCACGGTGCCGGTAGCTCTTGCTGACCGCCTCTAGCCGCATGATTCCTCATACCTCCTGCAACGTCGCACAAGGATCGAGCCGCGCGGCACGCCGGGCCGGAAAATAGCTCGCCGCGAGCGCGATGGCGACGGAAATGCCGATAGCCCACAGCACCAAGGCCGGCATGGGCAGCACCGGAATGCCTGCCAAACGCGGCCCCAGGGCCACCGCGAGGACCGTTCCGAGCACGTAGCCACAGATTCCGCCGGCCAGGCCCAGCAACAACGCCTTGAGAAGAAACATCTTGAGAATCACGACGGAGCCGGCGCCAAGCGCCATCAGCGTGCCGATCTCGCGGCGTCGCTCGAAGACGTTGGCGTACATGTAGTTCGCGATGCTCGCACCGCCGACCAGCACGATGATGCCCAGGAATAAGAGGGACAAGCGGCTCATCATGCCGTTGGTCTTGACCTGCGTGTCCACGACCTGCGTGATGGTGACGACCTTCGCGTCCGGCAGGAGCTTGTTGATCTTCTGCACGAGCCCGCCGGAAATTTCCTTGCAGCAGCCGATAATTTCGATGGCGTTGATCACCGGACCTTTTCCGGCGAGCTCCTGCACGGCGTGGAGGTGCGCGAAGATGCGCGAATCATCGACCGTGCCGGTCTGCGGCAGGACTGCGGTGACCGTAAAGGTGCGGCCGAGTACGTCCAGGGCGTCGCCTTCCTTGGTGCCCAGAATCGTGCCGACGTCGGCGCCGATGAGCACTTCGGTGTCGCTCAGGTCCTCGATCACACGCTGGCGGACCAGCGTTTCCTTGGCTTCGGGCCGGAAAGCGCCCGGCACGTCGGCAACCGTCCCGCAGCCCTCGGCGGGGCGCGAGAAAATGCCGGCGCCCGCCCACATGGCCTTGGCCTGAAACTCACTCTTCGGCAGGATGCCGGTCAGCGTAAACCCGCGCTCCTTGAGTCTCACCGGCACGGATAGTTTCGGCGAGAGGTTGTCGAGGCCCTGGAGGTCGGACAGCGCCAAACGCTGCACATACTCCTCGGGGAACTCGTCATTCTGCATGTCGGCGCTGTAGTAGTCCTGAAGCGATACCGACTTCGGCAGAACCAGGACGTTGGCGCCGAGGGCGTCGAGCTGCCGCGCGACGGCCTTCTCCGAGTAAAAGGTGATGTTCTTGACCGCGACGACGACGGCGATGCCGAGCAGAATCGCCAGGAAGCTCGTGGCGAGCTGGTTTTTGCGCTCGAACATCTCGCGCCAGACTAGCTTTCGCAAGTGCATGGAGGTACCTCAGATTACAGTTTCTTCTCGGCGCTCCCCGGCTGCTGCGGCTGAGGCTGTCCCGGTGGCTGTGCCGGCGGGTTCGCAGGTTTCTTCGGGGCCGGGCAGCAACCGCTCTTCGGATCGCAGCCCTTGGCGGCCTTCTTTGCTGCCGCGACGAGCACATCCTTCTTGGTCTCACCCGTGTAGCTGGCGACGGTCGCGCCCGGCGGCGCCATGAAAACCGTGACCGCCTCCGCAGTCTTGGGGTCCACCTTGAGTTGCTTCAGGAAATTCTCCTCGGCGGCGTCTGCGGGGTCCAGTGGGATGATTTCGGTGGTCTTCGCGAAATTGGCCTCCGCCGCGAACTCCCTGACCCCCTTCATGGCCTCAGCGTTGTGCTGGGTCTGGTCGTTTTGGACACAGATGAAGACCAACTTCCGCTCTTGCAGCGCCTTGAGGCTCTTTTGGGTGCAGGGACTGACGAAGGCCGTGTCAAACTGCGCTTCGTCCAGCGGCTCGGCGAAACTCCGGGTCACGGCACCGTTCGGCGCGATCGCCAGCACGAGCGGCGTCGGGGCTCGATTGAGCCCGTACTCGCCCACGAAGCCGCGTTCGAGCGGATCGGTGACACTTACCGTGGTGGATAGCGCACGGTCAGCGCACTTTTCCATCACCGCAGCGAGTATCTTGCGTGCGGCCTTCGTCGGTTCATCCTCGGTCCGATAAGCCAGCACAAACATGTACTTATTCGCCTTGGCCGCACGCTTGATAGCCACGGCGGCCAGCTCGGCCGTGTCCTTGTCCGCCTGGTCGGCCGACGGCTCGGCTGCGGTTGCCGCCGGGCCGGCGTCCTTTGGCTTGGGGGTGGCTCTTTCCTGGCCCCAGGCGTGAGTTCCTACCGCCAAGGTAAGGACCAGTGCCGCGATTGCTCCATGAGCCCATTTGCGATTCATTCGTGATCTCCAAACAAAACGGTGCCTCTGGTTCTCCCTCCCGAACTACTACGCGTCGCTCTCTCCGTCTCGGCGAACGGCGTTTTGCGGTCGCCATTGCCGGTCGCCTGTTTGCCACATTGTCCCGCCCGCCGCTGGCGCGCCCGCAGGAGCTTCAGATCGGCGGCGGCCTGGGGAAGTTCCGACGCGGCCTCCGCCAGCCAGGCGAGGACGCGCCGGTGCGTCAGGCCGCCGGGCTCGGCCAGCGAGTAATGCATCCACACACCACTGCGGCGATCGTCGACGAGGCCGACGTTGCGCAAATAGGCCAGGTGCCGCGACGCCTTGGACTGGCCGATGTCGAGGACGGCCATGATGTCGCAAACGCACAACTCGCCGCGCACGAGCAGGTTCAGAATCCGTAGGCGCGTCTCGTCGGCGAGGGCTTTGAAGAGTTCAGCGCTGTTGCGCATGCCGGGTGCCTCAGGCGATCTATCCGTATATTCGGATAGACGGATATTACCCTTGAGCCGGTCGGCTCGTCAAGCCCGCCACCCGTATATCCGTCGGCCCGTTCTCGACGAGTCGTCCACGTCCCCGCGGCGTGCTCGCCAAGCTCATGCCGCAGCCGGCGTTCTCACCCCGGTTTCCGGGCCGTCACATTAAGGCTGATCACGTAATCGCTCGGGCGCGTGCCCGCCGGCAAGGCCGCGGCGATCTTGTCGTACAGCGGGTCCTCGAAGCCGCTCAGCGCCTCGACGTACTCTGGCTTCTGCTGCAATTGAATGTCGGTCAGGCCAGCTCCGCGCGCGAAGGCCTCGCTCTCGGAGACCAGGGACGCGCCGGCCACGCAGCCGATCCAGGCCCGAACCAGCTCCTGAATCTGAACGGGCAACGGACGAAGCAGCGCCAAGTCGGACACTGCCACGCGACCGCCGGGCTTCAAGACGCGTGCGATCTCCCGCCAAACCTGCGCTTTGTCCGGTGACAGGTTGATCACGCAGTTCGAGATCACCACATCCGCGCTTCTGTCGGCGACCGGCAAGTGCTCGATCTCGCCGAGCCGAAACTCGACATTGTCCAGTCCGGTGCGTTCACGGTATGCGGCCGTGTTGCGGCGGGCCTTGCCGAGCATGTCCGGGGTCATATCGACGCCAATGACGCGCCCCGTTGCGCCAACGCGCGGGCCGGCGAGAAACACGTCGAACCCGCCGCCGCTGCCCAAATCCACGACGACCTCACCCGGCTTGAGCGCGGCGAGCGCAGTCGGATTGCCGCACGAGAGGCCCATGTTGGCGCCGTCCGGCAGCGTCGCCAGCTCGGCTGCGTTGTAGCCGACGCGTTTCGCCAGGTCGTCGGCTGTGGCCGTGCTCGACCCGCTACCCGTCGGGCTGCAACAACCGCTCCCTCCGGCCAGTTTCTCACGGGACGCGGTTGCGGCGCGCGCCATAGCGGCATAGCCCGCCAGTACGCGCTCGCGGACGGCCTCGGCATCAACTTGATTCAACTTGCTTTCCACGGCACTCTCCGTCAGTCACACGCGCCCCGATCAAAAACCCAATGATCCCGGCAGAGTCTCGATGTAGGCGCGGAGTTCATCGCGCACGCGGCAATAATGCCGGAGCGCCTGTTCCTCCGTCGCTGCGGTCGCAGCGAGTGTCGGCGGGTCGTCGAACCCGACGTGCACGACTTTCGTGTGACCGGGAAACACGGGGCAGTTCTCGCTTGCGCGCCCACAAACCGTCACAACGTAATCGAAGAGAATAGCTTTCAGTTCATCCACGTGCTTGGAACGCTGGCCGGAGATGTCCACGCCCGCTGCGGCCATCACGCGCACGGCCCGCGGGTTTAGCCCGTGCGTCGCGACGCCCGCTGAGTACGGCTCGATCACGTCGCCGCGCAGGTGACGCGCCCAGCCCTCCGCCATTTGGCTGCGGCACGAGTTCCCGGTGCACAGAAACAGGATCTTCAGCTTTTGTAGCACGCCGCCAGCTCCTTCAGATCGCGGCCACGGAGAGTCGCCAGGCGTTTGGCATCCCGCGCGATCGTCACGTCATCCTTGAGCGCAGTGAGAACCCAGCGGAGAGCCTGCCGGGCTAGCGGCGGTGCGGCGCGTCCGGCCAGCCGAAAATGGGCCCAGCGGCCGTCCTTCCGCCGCTCGACCAGCCGGGCCTGACACAGCACATCGAGGTGCTTGGAAACGGTGGACGGGGCCAGTTCCAGCAGCCCGACGAGGTGGCAGAGGCACAGCTCGCCGTCGCGCAGGGCCCGCAAGGCGCGCACGCGGGTTTCGTCGCTCAGGGCTTTCGTGATGGCCAGGAACTCCCGCACGGCGTTATTCCTCATTTCGTCAACTAACGAAGTATAGCACATTTCCGGCCCGGGTCAAGCGGACCGCCCACATTCGCGCCGTGCTACTCGAAAAAGAGCGGCCCCACACCGACACCGGCAACTTAGCCCAAGTGAAACACTTTTGAGCCCGGGCCGGTTCGGGCTCAAAAGTGTCTAACTTGGGCTAGTGCTCTGTCACGGCTGAATTGACGCACCGGTGGGAGGGCGAGGCTCCCGCCGAGCCGGTGCG
>JAGVEP010000125.1 GCA_020058145.1 Phycisphaerae bacterium
CAGGCCGCGGGCGTCGGTCAGTTCGCCGCGTATCCAGCGCCCCTCGCGCATGGCCGTGGTGTTCTCCACGATACGCCGATCGAGCGCGAGGATCAGCCCGAAGGTGAGTTCCGCGACCGCCGCCGCGTGTTTGTCGGGGCAGTGGGTGACAAACACGCCCTGCGCCGAGGCCGCTTCGAGCGCAATATCGCCCGGGCCGCTGCCGGCGTGGACGATCAACTGCAGGTCCGGTGCCCGCGCAATCATGTCCGGCGCGATGCGTGTATGGCCTACGATCAGCAACCCGACGTCGCCCAGTTTCTCACGCAACTCCGCGGCGGTGGCGCTCGGACGGTGCACAACGTCGACGGCGAGAGAACGCAACGACTCGAGCGCCCCGCCCGGCAACTCGCACGCGACAAAGATCTTCATGGCGCGTATCTCCTTGCGCTGCCTATTCTCCCCTGCCGGGCAGGAACCGCCAAGGCGTCAGAATGCGAAGCGCCGGCGGGCGTTTTCTCGGCGCCAGCGAGCGCTTTCTCGCGGTCCGCGCTGGCCGGCGCTTTGCGCTGCGGAGAATAGCGGCCTTCCGAACGTCACCGCCCGCCCGGTCCGAACGTCCGCTCGACGAACTGCCCGACGTTCCCGTTGCCGTCGTAGAAGTACAGGAACGTCCGATCGTCCGTCGTCTGCAACGTGCCCAACGTGTCGTAGAGCGCCAACAGGCCGCCGATGCCGCCGGCGACCTGTAGCGCCGGGGCTCCGAACCCGGCGTCCGAACGGCCGGTGCTGAGCCCGGCCGCTACAGCGCCGTTCAACCCCGCCAAATCCAGGCCCCAGGTATACTTTCTCACCGGCGGGACGCCGGTGCCACCCAGACCATCGAGTTCCATCAGCAGCAGCCAGCCGTCCCACACGAATTTCCGGTACAGCGTCAGCACCCACTCTCCGCCGGTGCGGGTGAAGACCTTCTTCTGCACCCGCCGGCCCAGGTAATCATACCCGAACTCGACCTTGAGGTTGCCATCCTGCTCCGTCCCGGCCGGCGGGGCCACGCCGATCAGGCGATTCTCGCCATCCCAGGTGTACGCCATCCGCAGCCCACTGGCGGCACTTAGCAGGTCTACGAACATGTTGATGTCGCCGAAATCCACCACACCATCACCGTTCGCGTCGCCATTGAGGATATTGCAGTTCGGATACGCGGCCTGGTACGCGGCCGGATTGCTGATCGCGAGGACAAACGGCCTGACATCGTCAAAATCCGCCAGGCCGTCACAATTCATGTCCGCCGCCACGTATTGCGCGATCAGGTTGCCGTCCATGTCGAAGCGGAAGCCCTGGGCGGAGAGTCCCGCGGGTGTGACCGTCTCAGCCCCATGATATTGATTGCGCGACTTGTCGAAATAGGTGATCATGGGGCTCCGATCGTCCCATTGCCTGCATGCAGGCGTGCGTTGAGGGTCGCAACGGCAAGCCATAATGCTCCAGAAACCAGGACGCCAAGCAGCGCTGCCAACATGTCAGATACCCAATTGATCCAGAGCGAGGGCGAGGCTGATACTAGGTCTGAGTAAAGCTCTACACACGATGTGGCGATGCCCGCAATCAGCGTGGGCATGGCAATCAGATGCGCATCCCGTTGCTTGCTAATGCTCACGGCTGGCCACGTCAGTCGTCCATGAGCACCGGCATGAGCAATCGCTCGTAGTAGCAGCGCAGGATACCATATGAGGAACCACAGAGCAATGCATTCAATTACGAGAGCCCCGTGGGCGCCTTCGCGCGCGATAATGCCAGCATACCAACCACGCTGTATACCGACAATGTGAAACACCACAATGACGCATGCCGCAAACCCCACCAGTAAGTAACATCGTGGGAACCGGTCATCTTGAGGCTTCTGACCGCTGTACACACGCCACCTCCGAACGCTTCCGCACAGGTGTGGAAACCGTGCGTTGAATCATCGGGCGCAGTTCTTGTACGCTTGGTCCGCCGCAGTCCGACACTCCCTCGCCTGGGCTGCGCAAGCACGCCAGATTAGGGCGGGCCCAATTACATCGGTGATGCCGCAACCGGCCATGCAGATCCAGTAGGCTGGACTCAGCGGACCGCCCGCCAAGAGACATCCAACTGCGCACCCAACAACGCCAGCAGCACTCGGCACTACGTCCACAATACAACCTGTGGTGATCGCTGTGCAGTTCTTGTGCCGACAGTCCTTCACGCACAGGCACCAGTTGTCCCAGTCATATGAGTAGATCGCGCAGTTCCGAGCCGGACGGTCCGGGGGCTCACCGCAACGTGTATTCATGCAGTCAATTACGTCAAACTGGCCAAGAGGATCTATCGACGTCGCCGGGGAATTGTGAACGTACCCATATAGGTTTGCTCCTCCGAACTCGCCGATTGGATCCCGATTCAGCCAGCGGCCCAGCCCGGCGTGGTAGTAGCGGTGCCCATAGTCCGACAGGCCCGTCTCGATGTCAAAATACTTCGTGCTCCAGCGGAACGGGTTCACCTCGGCGTAGCTGCCCGATTCCCGTCGTCGCGGGCGCAATGCTGCGTGATCACATCTCCACCGAACCATCGTTATTCACTCCGGTCAAGCCGGAGGCGGACGGACATTCCGGTCCCGCGCGCGTGAGCCTGTGCCGTGCCCGTGCAACCAGCGATGCAAGTGCCATACGATTGTGAATACTATGCCCGGCAGGCTTCCCACGTCTAGGACCAACGGGACCCACCACCATCGCACGAAGCCCGGGAGTGGGATGACGACCGACGCAATGGCGCCGGCGATGCCTCCCACCAACGCAATCCACGAAGACCGTCCGCTTCGTCGAACATATCGTACCCAGAACACGGCCGCATTCATGATGGCCAGCCATACGAAGATGCTGGTCAACACAACGCTGAGGACCCAACGGGTGTACCAAATCACCACGGACCCTCCATCTGAAGGTCACAAGGCAGCTTACGGCATGTAAATCCGCTGATTGAACAGGCTCTTCCACCAGCCGTCCATCCCCCAGCCGGTCGGCCACACCACTGAAGAGCGGGGCACTATGTACGAGACGCCGCTTTCGAAGGACGCAAACTGATTGCCCGCACCCGGTTGCCATTTGAAGGACAGTAAGTAATTGGTGAAAGTGTCCTTTCCTCTCATGACCCAATTACCTGCTTCCAAACCTGGCCTCCCCCAGCGAGATACGAGTACCGCCGCGTCGCCGCCGGCCGTGACAGCTCCAACGACCCCACCAATCGCCAGTGCCCCAGCAGCGGCCGCTGCACCTCCTCCCACGACCAGGGCTCCATTAGCAACCGCATCGACCGTCTCCGCATCGTCCATCCAACTGTCATGGCCACCGGTTACACTAATGATGGCATCGTCCACCCATTCGTCCGGCGGCGCCGAGTCGGGAGCACTAGGGTCGGGCGGGTTACGATCCCGTGTGTCAGCGGGCACTACGCGCGTCACCGGCACCGGATGATGCCACGACATCCGCACCAGCCCGTCCACCCACGCCCAGTACCAGTCCGGCATCCACGGCCGCAGCGGCTCCAACTGCCCGATGAACCGCTGCACCTCCGGCGGCAGCCCGTCCCAAATCCCCGGCGGCAGCGGGCGCCAGGGAAAACCGCCCAACCCACCCGGTCCATTCGGGCCGCCCGGACCCCAGCCAGGACCCCACCCAGGCCCCCAGCCGCCGTTACGGCCACCGCCGCGCTGGCCAGGACAATGCCCGCTCCCGCCGCCGTTCGAGCCCCCGCAGTTCGGATAGCCCGGACACAGCAGCCACATGTACCCCAGGAAATCCACCCGATCGACGGCGTTGTTGCCGACGAAGCCGTACAGATTGGCTCCGCCCAGCTCGCCGATTGGGTCGCGGTTCAGCCAGCGGCCCAGCCCGGCGTGGTAGTAGCGGTGCCCGTAGTCCGAAAGGCCCGTCTCGATGTCAAAATACTTCGTGCTCCAGCGGAACGGGTTCGTGTCGGCGTAGTCGCCCGCCTGCGCGGTGATGTTGCCGAACGGGTCGTACTCGTATTCCGCGACAATCGCCCCGTTCGGGTCGTTTGGATCGTGCGACCAGTCGATAAGCTGGCTCACGTTACCGTTCCCGTCGTACGTGTACGCGTAATTGCGGTCGTCATTCGGGTCGTTCGGGTCGTTGCGGTCCTGGACCGCCAGCAGCCCGCCGACCCCGCCAGCGCCGCCGACGGAGTTGATCACACCGTTTTGCCCGGCGAGGTCCAGGCCCCACGTGTACTTGCGCAAAACCACGTTATTGGGGTCCATTTCCAACAGCAGCCGCCAGCCCCAATACATGAACCGCCGCACCGTCGGCGTACCCCAACTCCCGTTGGCGTACGTCCAGACGCGCTTCTCGACACGCCGGCCACGGTAATCATACACGTAGGCGGACTTCCGGTCGCCATCCGCCGGCGTCACCCCGGCCGGCGGCCCGACGCCGATCAGCCGGTTCTCGGCGTCCCAGGTGTACGCTGCCCGCAGAGCGCCGCCGGTGGCGCTAAGCAGCCCGACGAACGGGCTGATGTCGTCGTAATCGACCACGCCGTCGCCGTTGGCGTCGCCGTTGAGGATGTTGCAGCTCGGGAACGCGGCGTGGTACGCGGCCGGATTGCTGATCGCGAGGATAAACGGATCGATGTCGTCGAAATCGACGAAGCCGTCGCAATTCATGTCGCCGGCGGACCAAGTCTGAGTCAGGTTGCCGTCGGCGTCGTAGGTCAGGTTCTGCACCCACGCCGTCCAGTCCGCCGGCTTGCTGAGTTGCGTGTACTGGTCCAGTGCGTTGGACACGTAGGTCGCGTTAGCTACGCCCTCGTCATTTGGATCGCCGTCCTTCGATGTAACGCGGTTGCCGATCGGGTCGTATTCGTACGCACGATCCAGATTCACGTCGTCGCTCCGCGTCGCGCTGGTGAGCTCGCTACGATCATTGTACCCGAAGGTGTTCGTGACGGCGGCGGAAAACGCCAGGCCGCTATCGAGTCGGCCCGTCCGGCGGCCGGCGGGGATGTCTACGCATCGAGGTCGCCCGGAGCGCGCGGCCGCCAAAAGCGATTAAAGTACGCTTGTTTTGGGTCTAGCGCTGCCCGTCAAAACTCGAACCGCAGAGACGCAGAGACGCAGAGAAGACCGGCAGTCAGCGACGAAGCGACGGAGGCTGGACTTCGTCGCTTCGTCGCTACGTCGCCGTGCCCACTACTTGTTCACAAACGTCCGCTCGATGAAGTTCGTGTCCACGTTGCCCTTGACGAAGTCCGCCTGCTCCATGATCGCGCGGTGAATGGGCAAAGTCGTCTTGATCGGGCCGATCGTGAACTCCTCCAGCGCGCGGCGCATGGCATGCACGGCCTCCGCCCGCGTCGGCCGGTGTACCAGCAGCTTGGCAATAAGCGAATCGTAGTGTGGACTGACCGTGTACCCCGCGTACGCGTGCGTGTCGACGCGCACACCAGGTCCGCCGGGCACGATGAACTGATGAATCGGTCCGGGGCACGGCCGGAAGTCGTCTTCGGGTGACTCCGCGTTGATCCGGCATTCGATCGCCGCGCCGCGGTGCTTGATTTCGTCCTGCCGCAGCTTGATTGGCTCGCCGGCGGCAATACGAATCTGCCACTGCACCAGATCCTCGCCCGTTACAAGCTCCGTGACCGGGTGCTCGACCTGAATGCGGGCGTTCACCTCCATAAAGTAGAAACCGCCCGCCTCGTCCACCAGGAATTCGCACGTTCCCGCCGAGTAGTAACCCGCCGCACGCGCCAGCCGCACCGCGGCCTCGCACAGTTTGGCCCGCGTGCGTGCGTTGATGTGCGGCGACGGCGATTCCTCCACCAGCTTCTGATGCCGGCGTTGCAGCGAGCAATCGCGTTCCCACAGATGGACGATGTTGCCGCGCCGGTCGCCGAGAAATTGCACTTCCACGTGCCGTGGACGTTCGATGAGCTTCTCGATGTACAAATTACCATCGCGAAAAGCGGTTTCGGCTTCGGCCCGCGCATGGCGGAAGTTCGAGCGCAGCGTCGCTTCGTTGTGCGCCGGACGCATGCCGCGCCCCCCGCCGCCGGCCGCCGCCTTGATCATCACCGGGTAGCCGATCTTGGCGGCGATGGTGACGGCTTCGTCATCGGTCTCGACCGTCCCGCTGCTGCCCGGCACCGTCGCGACCTTGGCTTCCTTGGCGAGCTTGCGGGCCTGGACCTTGTCGCCCAGCATCGCCATCGCTTCGGCGCTGGGGCCGATGAACTCGATCTTGCAGTCGCGGCACATCTGCGCGAACTTCGAGTTCTCCGCCAGAAAACCGTAGCCGGGGTGAATGGCCTGCACGTCGGCCAGTTCCGCCGCGGACAGGATCGCCGCGGCGTTCAAATAGGACTGTGCCGGCGACTCGGGACCGATGCAAATCGCGTCGTGGGCGAGATTCAGATACGCCGCGTCGCGGTCGGCCCGTGAAAAAACCGCAATCGCTTCAATCCCCATATCCCGGCAAGCGCGTATCACGCGCAAGGCGATCTCACCGCGATTGGCAACGAGAATTCGGCTAAACATCCGTGTCCCACTCGGGTTACGGTCAAATCACGTTCCGTCGGCCCGCGGTGGCCGACGCAGACGGTCTACGCCGGCACGACGGCAAACAGGGGTTGGTCGAACTCCACCGCCTGGGCGTGCTTGACGAAAATCTTGACGACCCGCCCGGACACCTCGGCCTTCAACTCGTTATACACCTTCATGGCCTCGATCAGGCACACGACGGTGCTCGGCTCGACGACGGTGCCCACGTTGATAAAAGGCGGCGATTCTGGGTCGGGCGACTGGTAAAACGTCCCGACCATCGGGGAGCGAATGAGGATTTCGTTGGACGCGGCCTCGACTGGGGGTGCGGCCGGCGTGTCGACGGCCGCCGCGCCGACTGGAACCGCAAGCTGCGCGACTGCCTGTGGGACCAGCGCCGCGGGCGCGGTGGCCACGATCGGCTGGCCGCGCCGCAGCAGAATGTGCGACTCGCCTTCGCGCAACTCTATTCGGCTCAAGTCGTTAACGACCATGAGCTCGACCAGGCTCTTGAGATGTTCGATGTCCATCGGCTGTTTCGTTTCCGCGCGTCCGTCAGTGTCTTTCGCTTTCGTCGTCATGACCATTGAACCGGCAGGGCCGACAGGACCTCGTACCCGGTATCCGTAACCAGCACGTCGTCTTCGAGCCGTACACCGCCCAAGCCCGGGAGGTAGATGCCCGGTTCGATCGTGATGACCATGCCCGGCTCCAGCTTGGTCTTGGTGCCTTTGCCGACGCGTGGGATTTCGTGCGCTACCAATCCGAGACCGTGGCCCAGGGCGTGATTGAAACGCTCGCCGTAGCCCGCCTTGCGAATGACCTCGCGCGCCACGCGGTCAACGTCGTGGGCCTTGATGCCCGGGCGGACGGCCTCGGTGGCCCGATCGTGCGCCTCGCGCACGATGTCAAAGACCTTCCGCAATTCCGGCGCGATGCTACCGAGCCACAAAACGCGGGTCAAGTCGCTGCCGTACCAGTTCACCCGCGCGCCCCAGTCCACGAGCAGGATTTCGTTCTCCGTGAGCGCCCGGTCGCCCGGCTCGTAGTGCGGCAACGACGAATTCGGCCCGACGGCCACTATCGAAGGAAACGTCTCGCCCTGCGCGCCGAGCTTCTGCATCTCGTACGCGAGCTGTGCGGCGATCTCCCGCTCGGTCAGGCCGGGCCTCAGCCACCCGCGGACCTTCTCGAACGCTTGCTCGGCGACGCGGATGGCCGTCCTCAAGCGCTGAACTTCGCCGCCGTCCTTAACGCCGCGGAAGGGGGTGATCATGTTGTCCGCCGGCACCAGTTTCGCCGGGGCCACGAATTTCTTCAGATCGTTATAGTCTCCGACGCACATGTGGCCGGGGTTGAAGCCCAGCTTCGTGATCTTCAGCCGCTTGATCTCTTTGGCGTTCGTCTGAGCGTCACGCTTCTTGCGCAGGATTTTCTTGGCGTACGGCGCCTCGCGGTCGGCAGCCTCATCAAACCGCCCGTCGGTCAGGAGCACGACGGCTTTCTGCGTCACCAGGACGCCGCCGTCTTCGCCCGTGAATCCGGTCAGCCAGTATTGATCCATCCGTTCCTGGACGAAGTAGCCGTCGAGTTTGCGGCGGGCCATTTCGTCGCGCAACTTATTGATACGTAAAGAGTAAGGTTCCGGTGGCATCAGGACGGTGGTTTTCATGGCTCTGCGGTCTCCCTGCGGTGAAATCTTCCGATCGGGCGGCCATCCGGTCCCGAATCTGTCATACTGTACCCACCCGTTCGCGTGCTGGCCAGTACGCAGTGTCGCCTGGGGTGCCCTTCTTGGCCCGAAATGATTGCACACGGGAATTGACGTTACCTCGCGCGCTCTCGTGGGGCGCGCTATGAACTTAAGCCGCGCGGGGTGTCCCTCGCCCCGCCTCTAACGGCTGGCGCTTCCGCGGCGCGCGAAAAACTGCGGCCCCGGGCGGCATCGCCGACCGGGGCCGTGCGCATCGCGTAGAGCGTAAGGGAGGTCTATTTCGAGAGCAGCACGACGAACGGGTTGATATCGTCAAAATCGACGAGCCCGTCGCTGTTGCAGTCGCCGTTCATAAAATTGCAGTCGGGGTAGGCGGCGGCGTAAGCGGCGGGATCAGAGATTGCCAACACGAACGGGTTGATGTCGTCAAAATCGACATAGCCGTTGCAGTCCAGGTCGCCGGGCGTCGTGGTGACCGGGCAGGCCCACACGGCTAACCCGCCGGCGCCCTTCGTGCCAGCGACGTCGAAATTACCCGCGACATAGAGGGCCGGCGCCCCGCCGAGCTGGAACGCCGCCAGCGCGGTCGGCGTCACGGCGTGGTACGTGTCGTACTGGGTGAAGAGCCCTCGGCCGAGGCTCGACCAGGCCGTGCCGTTCCACTTGGCGATGTTGCGCACCACAAGGCCGCCCGCGGTCTCGAAGCGGCCCGCAACATACAGGGCCGACCCGCCGCCATCGTCGAAGACACCCAGCGTCCTCGCGGAAGGACTTAGACCGCTGAGGTTGCCGCCGAACTTGTCCAGACCCGTGCCGAGTGCGGACCAGCTCGCGCCATTCCACTTTGCGATCCGCTTGGCGGACGCGCCTCCAGCAGTCTGGAAGGCCCCGCACGCATACAGCTCGGCGTTGTAGACCGCCAAGCTGTAGACGGCTCCACCGACGCCGGTTCCCAGCGTTGACCACGCGGAACCATTCCACTTCGCAACGTCATTTACCATGACGCCATCGGCGTTCAGGAAATCGCCGCCCGCGTAGAGCGCCGGCCCGGTGCCATCATCGTAGACCGTCAGGCTGCGTACCATGCCGTCCGTTCCCCCACCCAGCGGCGACCACGCTGCACCGTCCCACTTCGCGACGTTCGCGGCGGCAACACCGGCCACCTCGCTGAACGAGCCGCCGACGTAGAGCGCTGGCCCGGAGCCATCGTCGAAAATGCCCAGGCACTGCGCCTGCGACGTGTGCGTCGCGCCCGGGGCGCCCAGGCCGGTTTCCATGGGCGCCCACGTGGCGCCGTTCCAACGCGCCAGGTGGTTATATTCGGCGCCGAACACGTGCGTGAAGAACCCGCCGACGTACAAAGCGTCACCGCTGCCGTCGTCGAATGCCAGCACGGCGTTCGGCTGTCCGGCTAGGGGGTTGCCGGGGTCGTTGGGGTCGATGACCTGCGGATTCTGGAAGCCGTCACCCACGGGCGACCACGCGGCCCCATTCCACCGCCCGATGTGGTCCAGCGTCACACCCGGACGCGTCTCGATGTCCTTCGAGACGGCGAGCAACGCCGGTTCGGCCGGGCCGCTGCCGTCTTCGTCCCAGACCGTCATCGCCGTGATGCCGGCAAACGCATCGCTGGTCCAATCGGCTGCGTCGGGCGCGGGG
Source organism: Phycisphaerae bacterium (assembly GCA_020058145.1). Classification (GTDB taxonomy): domain Bacteria; phylum Planctomycetota; class Phycisphaerae; order UBA1845; family Fen-1342; genus JAGVEP01. Next base: position 9,933 of record JAGVEP010000125.1, read on the forward strand.
CGCCACGCCGACCCGTTCCAGCGTGCGGTCGATCCGGTCGTCGTGCTCCCGGAGAGGCCAATAAGTCCAACGGCGAAGAGCGAGGCCGGCCGCGGACCAGGACCATCGTCATCAAACGTGGCGAATACCTTCGGATAGCCAAGGAGGTACCCATCGCCCATCGCCGACCAGCCCGACCCATCCCACCGGGCGACAGCGTTCCCCGGCCCGCCGCCGGCGATCCAGAACTGCCCGGCGGCATAGAGCGCCGGTCCCGTGCCATCGTCGAATGAGCCCAGATAGACATTCGCGTTGGGGGCCGACAGGCCACTGCCTAGCGCGGACCAGGTGGTGCCATCCCAGCGCGCAACTTGGTTCGCAGATACGCCGCCGATCGTGGAGAACCCGCCGCCCGCGTAGAGTGCGGGTCCGGTTCCAATGTCGAATCCGCAGAAGCCTGTGACGCGGTAGCTGGCGCCCCCGCCGACGCTGCTCCACGAGGAACCGTTCCACTTGGCGATGTAGTTTGTGCCCGGCACGCCCACGTTCCCGTCCATACCCACGTAGAGGGCTGGACCCGAGCCGTCATTCCAGGCGTAGAGCGCGCGCACGACGTCGGTGGGCGGCGGGGACAGCGCGACCCAACTTGATCCGTCCCACTTTGCAAGGTTGGCATAAGGCGCGTTGAACTGGCCGCCCGCATACAGCGCTGGCCCCGTTCCGTCATCGTATTCCGCCAGGTCATAGACGTACCCGCTGATGTTCGACCCGACCGCCTCCCAGTACTCACCGTTCCACTTGGCGACGTATTTCGCCGTGACCGCCGTGTACACGCCATTCACGATGCGGCCGACCCGCTGGAATATCCCGCCCGCATACAGGTGCTTGCCCGTGCCATCATTAAACACGGCCAAGGCATAGATGTAGCCGCCCGCAATGCCGCTCGTGTTGCTGTAGAAGCGTTCGCCGACCGGCTCCCACCAGTGCCCATTGTACCTGTGGACGTTTCCGCTGCCGTCGGCCGCAACGTACAACGCCGGCCCGGTGCCGTCGTCGAATGTGACGGCATCGTGCAGGGCCCAGAAGAACGGGGCGATTGGCTCGAAACCCTCCGACCAGTCGAACTGGCACTGACCGGCGGCACCCTGCGGAAGGGCCACACAGGCCATAACCATCACGATTCCCCCGATTTCCTGATTCAGCCACTGCTTGCTCACGGAACTGCACTCCTTTCGCATCCGACACTGCAACTACGCACGGTCCGCGCCCACGCGCGGAGCAAAACGCGCCTAGATACGCGTCTGGCGAACAACGATTTCGCCGCCGAGCCCCTGGGCGAGCACGGGCCGGCGCCAATGTGGATCCGATGGTGGCTAACGCGACAGGTTGCGGGTTGGTGTTCGGCTAGCCGCACACGGATGAACCCACATACGAGTGAACATAATCAGACGCAGCAGCGTTGTCAAGCATTCTCCAAGAGAATGCACAGAAACAACTAAGATATCTCGGTATGATGTTGCTTTTGGCTGGAACCGGTGTTAAGATCTCACGAAGGCACCCGGAGCCGCCAGTCTATGGACGTACCCACAAAAACCGCCGAACTGAAGGATAGGTTATCTATTATCGGGCGATCGCTGCGCGAGGCGGTGCGTTCCGTCCTCAACGCGGTCCCCGGCGAACCGCGGCGCCCCCTCGACCTCGCGCGCGCCCTGGGGCTTAACAAGGATTTGGCCAGCCGAATATTGTCGGCAGTGCAAAAACGCGATGACCTGGCCGTGACGCACTTCATCCCCGGCCCCGCACCGCTGCGCGAGTTCTTTCGTGCCGCCATCGCCCACAGCGTTGACAAGACGTTGGTTCGGGCCGCCGAAGATGTAGTGCGTGAGTTCGACACGCTTATCCGAACGGAAGCCGGTGACCGGGCCGCCTTGGACGCCGTTATTTCCGCCTGGCTGCCAGAGGCCCGCGAACGCTTCGAGACCGGGGCGAAGCAGGCCATGTTCCGCGGGTCGGCTTCTATCAAGGGAGTGATGGCCGAAACCGCCTTGACGACCATCCTGGCCCACCCCTCCGCGGACCCCAACGATTTCGCGTGCGATGGCGTCGCCGTGTGCAGCCTCATCGGCCTGCGGCGGTTGCGGCCGGAGGCCGTCGTGCAGATCACAGACGTGGCCCACGCCAAAACCACGTCCCTGCGGCGAGACAGCCGGGCGGTCGACCAGCTCGGCGGTCCACTGCTCGAGCAGTTCTGTACCCAGCCCCTCCCCGAGATCCGCCTTTCGGAGCAGGGGGACCGCGTCCATTACCTGCTGGGTGACCACGCCGTCGGGCTGCGGGCCGCGGTCGACATCACCATCGCGCAGGTTTTTCACGGCATGTTGCGGCGCTTCCAGAGGCCGGGCGAGCACAGAAAACGCTTCACGTACGCAAACGTCGAGCAGCCCGCCAAGACCCTCTACTTCGATATGCTCCTGCACGAAGACATCTGGCCCGGTCAGGAGCCGGAGCTGCGTATTTACGACACGACGACCAACGGCGTCGCCGATCCGAACGACCCCGGGCGCGACGTTGACCTGCTGGACGTATCCGAGTCCATCCAGCCCTTGGGCCAGGGTCTGGCCAGATTCCGCATCAGCGGAGTTCCGAACTACACGGAGCTGCTGGAGTTCGTCTGCCAGGGCATGGGTTGGAACGGGGCGGCGTTCCGGGCGTATCGCTGTCGAATCCAGTACCCATTCTACGGCTCGCAGGTCTGCATGCTCTTCGACCCGCCGCCGGCGCCCGCGTGAGCCCTACGCGACACGCACGTCGGTGTGTAGACCGGGTTCGGTAGCAGGACTGCCGCACGGCGCTCGGCGTAGCCGTACGGTGTCCGTGCGGAACTGGGATGCGGACGCTTTCCGGCCCCGTGGAGTTCGAGTGGTGCGTCGCAGAGGGCGCGAACGGGGAGCCGTACTGCGAGGTTTTCGGGACGGCGTTTCCCAGCCAGTGGTACGTGGTGCCGAGCCAGGACGGCTTGGTGCCGGCAAACCAGCGCTACGACGTGGGGCTGGAGAAAGTCGTGCAATACGCTCGCGGGGCGTCGTCCGAGACGAGCATCGCGCAAGTTATTGATTTGTAAGGAGTAAGGTTCCCGTGGCATCAGGACGGTCTTGTTCATGGGCGTGCAATCTCCCTGTTCAGAGGTCCTCACATCGGGCGACCATCCGGTCCCGAATCTGCGATCCTGTACCGGACCTTTTCACCGCTGACCAGCGTGACCGACGGAGACGGTCGCGATTCCGGCCCGCTACCTTTGACCGGACGGCCACGAAGCACTACACTACGGGGCTCGCGTTGCCAGTTGTGGCACGCCCGAACGGTCGCTTTGAACTCTGCGAGGGTGTCATGGCCCGCAAGTGCTTTTTTACCGGCAAGAAAACGATAGCTGGGCGGTCCATCACCCGCCGTGGCAAGGCCAAGTACCTCGGCGGCGTCGGCCGCAAGGTCACCGGCGTGACGAACCGCCAGTTCAAGCCGAACATTCAGAAGGTCCGTGCGGTAGTCAACGGTCGCGTGGTCCGCATCCGCGTAAGCGCCAAAGCCATCCGCATGGGGCTGATCGTCAAGCCGCCGAAACGTGACTGGGCTCCGCCAGGGCCGCAGACGTCGGAAACATAGGGGCGGGATCAACAAGAAACGAACGCGTCGCGTCTTGGTGTGCCGCTACTTCGTCAGCCGCGGCGCGCGGGGTGAGACTTCTTCATAAATGCGCAGAACCGTCTGCACGGTCGTTTCGACATTGAGATTTGCGCGTGCCCATGCCGCCGCGCGCTCGCCGCCGGCGCGCCGCATATCGGGCCGGGCATGCAATCTCGTGAGCACCTGCGCGTACGCGGCCGGTTGGTCGCCGGCCACGAGCAGCAAACGCTCTTCATCGCCCGCGAGTTCACGCAGCACCGGGATGTCGCTGCCGACGACCGGCAAGCCGCACGCCATCGCCTCAAGCACGGCGTTGGGCATTCCCTCGGTAAGCGAAGGAAACAGAAACGCGTCGACCGCCGACAGAACCGCCGCCACATCGGTGTGCCAACCCAGCAGATGAACGCGCCGCGCCGCGCTGCTCAGCCGCAGCGCCTGCTCGACGCGTCCGCGGTGCGGACCGTCGCCGACGAGCAAAAACCGAGTCGGGATCGAGGTGAGGATTTCCGCGCAGCCAATCAACAGCTCCAGCCGCTTCACCGGGTCGAACCGCCCGACCCACGCCACGACGAATTCGTGCTCCGGAATCCCCAGGGCCGCCCGCGCCGCCGCACGCTCAATACGCTGCGGAAATGGGTCCAGCGACGGCGGCACCACGTGTACCCGCCGCCGGGCGATGCCGAAGGCGGAAATCACGTGCTCAGCGACGGCCTGGCTGTTGACGACATGGGCGCGGTCAACGCGCGCCGTGGCCCGCTCGACGCTGAGATGCCACGGCCGTTCTGTTTCGATCGTCGCCGTTGACCCGATGACCGGCACACGCTGCACCACGCCCACGATGCGCGCGGCCACGTTGGCATGCGTCAGCGTCGCGTGAATCAAGTTCGGCTTGATTCGCCGCACATGTTGCGACAGCCGCGCCAGCGCCAAGAAGTCGCGGGCATCCTCCGCCCCGCACGCGAACGTCGGGATGCCCGCCGCGGCCAGCTCGGCGGAAACCGGCCCCGGCGGAGCGAGG
>JAGVEP010000222.1 GCA_020058145.1 Phycisphaerae bacterium
CCGGCCTCGGCGCCACGCCGCGGGCTCGCGCGCTACTTGGCCCGGGGCAGCGGCGTCCGAACTATCCGGCGCTCGCGGCGGCGTTCGTGATCGTGGCGGAAGCGAACGACACCACCGTGCGGTCCGAGCTCGACCTGTGGCGGGAAGCCTTCGACCAGCCCGCTTGGGTGCGGGCGTTGGCCTATGCCGTCGTTGGCAGCCTCGACGCGCGTATCGGACGCTGGGACAGTCGCTGGCCGGCCGATTGGGACCTGGGCGACCCGGCCGTCATCGAGGCTGGGCCGGGATGGGAGGTGTTCGGCCGGGTGCTGGCGGCGGGCGGGCGAAATATGCTGGACCGCCTGGCGAATTCCGCTCCGAGCACGCTTTCGCCGGCGATCAGGACTAAACTGCTGAATGCCGGCCGCGCGCCGGATGAGAAACAACAGCGGCCCCGCGGCGCCGAGAAAAGCCGCGCTACCTCGCCGTAGCCAAGGTGAGTGCCGCTCGCAGGATTCATGGATGCTCATCCCTGTTGGCACCGACATCCAAACTCGCCGTCCGCCGGTCGCGAACTGGGTGCTGATCGGCGTCAATGTCCTGGTGTTCTTGCTCAGCGACTGGTTCGGGGGGAGCTTCGGCGCGCAACTGAAGTCGTTTTACGCCCTGGACGGGGCGCGCCCGAGCGTACACCAATACCTGACGTACCAGTTTCTCCATGGCGACGGCTGGCACCTGCTGGGCAACATGCTGTTTCTCTGGATCTTCGGCAACGCGGTCTGCGACCGCATGGGCGGCTTTGGTTATGTGTTGTTCTACCTCGCCGGCGGGGTGTTTGCGGGCCTTGCGTTTACGCAGGTGGCGGACAATCCGCTGGTCGGGGCGTCCGGCGCCATCGCGGCGGTGACGACGGCGTTTCTGGTCCTGTACCCGCGCGTACACATCACCATGCTCGTGTGGATGTTCTTCGCCTTCACCTTCCAAATCCCCGCAATGATCCTGATCGTGCTCAAGATGATCGTCTGGGACAACATGCTGGCACCCGGCATCGATCAGGGTGCGGCGGCCAACGTCGCCTACTCGGCCCACCTCGGCGGCTACGCCTTCGGCTTCGTGGCGGCGCTCGGGCTCCTGGCGCTGCGCGCTCTGCCGCGCAACCAGTTCGACATGATCGCGCTTTGGGACCGCTGGCGGCGGCGGCAAGGCCTGGGCGGTCCCGTGACGGTGGCCAGCCCGGTGACGGCCCGGCCGATCGTCGTCGAGGAGCTTGGCTCGCGGCCACTCGATGCGATTCCGCTGACACCGGTCGAGAAATTGCGTGAGGAAATCGCGCAGCACCTGGCTGCCCGCGACCCCGCAGCCGCGGCCGGGGCGTATCTGCGGCTGCTGGAATTGGAAGGCGGCGGGGCGACTACACCACCTGCGCATTGCGTCCTGCCGCGCACCCATCAACTCGAAATCGCGAATTACCTCGCCCAGGCGCGGCAGTATCTTGAGGCCGCGACCGCTTACGAAGCCTTCATCGCCGCCTATCCCGGGGCCGCTGATCTCGGCCAGGTGCGCCTGTTCCTCGGCCTGATTTACGCCCGGTATCTCAGGCAGTACGACCGGGCTGTCGCACAGTTGCGGCTGGCGCTGGAGACGCTGCAACTCGACGCCCAGCGCACCCTGGCGGAAGAAGAACTGCGGCAAGCCGCCGCCCACCTCCGCGGCCACACGTAGCCGCCGCGAGCAGCGCCGCGGCACATCTTTATTTGGCACCTGGCGTTGCGGGCGCTATACTCAGTCAGACCGCGGACCGTGGGTCGAAGACTGCGCGCGATCCGGCGCCAGGCACGCCGAAATCGTGCCAGGGCGCAAACAGAAAGACGCCGCACAGTTCCTGGAACGGTCCGGCAGAGGTGACGTATGCGACTCGGAAGAGCGGCAACCTATGCGGTGCTGGCCACCACGCACCTGGCGCAGCGTGGTAACGGCCGCCCGGTGCAGGGCAAAGACATCGCGGAGTCCTGCGGCCTGCCCGCCGGGCACTTGCTGAAGATCCTGCAACAGCTTGTGCGCGCCCAGATTCTCAGCAGCGAGCGCGGGCCGGCCGGCGGGTTCATCCTGCGGCGGCCGCCCGGCGAAATCACTTTGCTGGAGATCATCGAGGTGATCGAGGGGCCGATCAGTGGCGAGCTTCATCTTCGAAACGTCGCCGCCGGCAAGCAGCATGTCCGTGACATGCTCGAAGAAACCTGCCAGAACGTGGCGGGCTACGCCAAGTCCGTGCTCGCCAAGCTCGTGGTGGCCGACCTGACGCGCTGAAGCTGTCCGCGCGGCGCGCGACGGGCTATAGTGGCGCGCCATGGTCGACTTGCCGCGCCTACTTCGTGACTTCACCCCGGTTCCTGGACTCATCAAGGTCGATTACACCGACTTCGTCGTCGAGGAGCTGGCCCTGTACCCCCCGGACGGGGCTGGGACACACACGTATTTCCTGCTGGAGAAGGCGGGGTTGAGCACGCTGCAGGCGGTTGAGGACGTCGCCCGCGTGCTGAATGTACAACGCCGTGCGATCGGCTTTGCCGGGCTGAAGGACTCCCGGGCGGTCACCCGTCAGTGGATGTCGATCGAACACGTCGAGCCCCAGCGCGTCGCGGCGGTCGCCATGCCGCGGCTGCGTGTCGTGGAGGTCACGCGGCACGGAAACAAGCTCCGTCTTGGCCACCTGAAGGCCAACCGGTTCTGCATCCGTGTCCGCCAGACGCAGCCGGAGCGGCTGGCGGAGCTACAGGAAGCCCTAACGACACTGGCGCGGCGCGGCGTGCCGAATTACTTCGGGTCGCAACGCTTCGGGTACCGCGGCGATACCTGGAAGATCGGGCGCGACTTGGCGCGCGGGGATTTGGACGCAGCCGTAAATCAGATTCTCGGACGCCCGACCGACGCGGATACCGGACCCATACGCCGTGCCCGGCAGCTCTATGATGAGGGGCGCTACGGCGACGCGCTCAGCGCCTGGCCGCGGATGTTCCACGCGGAACGGCGTGCGCTGAAGGCCCTGGCACACTCGGGTGGCAACCGGCGCCGGGCGCTGGCTGCGATCGACGAGCGCACGCGCGACTTCTACGTGTCCGCGTATCAGTCGTACCTGTTCAACCGCGTGGTCGCCACGCGGCTGGACTCCGGCCTCGACCGGCTCTGGGATGGCGACCTGGCGTGGCTGCACCGCTCGGGAGCTGTGTTCCACGTCGAAGACGCCGCTCGCGAGCAGCCCCGTGCGGACGCGTTCGAGATCAGCCCCACGGGGCCAATCTTTGGCCGGCGGATGACGGAGGCGTCCGGACGCGCCGCGGAACTGGAGGCCAG
>JAGVEP010000134.1 GCA_020058145.1 Phycisphaerae bacterium
CAGCAGCACGTGCACATCGACAGCGTCCGGGCGGTAGAGGAGCGCCTGCTCGGCCGCAAGCCGCGCCTCGCCGGGACGCAGCAGCGCCAACTTGATCTGGGCCAGCAGATAGAGCAGCTCGTAGGTCGGCACGGCCGCGGAATTCAGCGCCGCGTCCAACTCTGCGGCGGCCGGCGCATAATCGCGCGCCTCAAAGTGCTTTTGGGCTGCCGCCAGGTGCGTCGCCGCGCGCGCAGCCAGTGGCACTTCGGTCGCTGCCATTGACGTCAGCGGTGCCGCCCCGGCGATGTCTGCCAGCGGCACGCTCGCTTGTTGTTCCTTGTCGGCGGTCGCCGCCGGCTGGCCGGCGAGCGGCGTCGCGAGGGCCCCGAGAACCAGGAGCACTAGAGCGGTTTCAACAAAGCCCCGGCGTCGCGCGGGAGGACGCGGCTCCGGCCGAGCCGTGGCTCGCCAGGAGGCTCGCCCTCCCCGGGCAGCAGACCATTCTGGAAACCGCACTAGACTCACGCTGTTTTGGTCTTACGCGCCGCGCGCCGCGCATCCTTCCGCCCGCGGGTCGCGGCGACGCCCTTGGCAGGTTTCCGCGGCGGGGAGGTAAACTTGGCCGCGGCTGTGGCCGCTGGGCGGCTGGGTTTGGTCGCCGTTTTCCTGGCAGGTGCAACCGGGCTCGGCGTCGTCTCGGTTCTCGTTCTGGTCGGCGGGCGTTTCGAACTCCGCGGCGCCTGCGGAAATTCGACTTCGTCGTCGGGTAAGCCGGGCTCGACGCCGTGTCCGGCCAACTCCGCAGGCGGATGAGCGGCCGCACCGCTCAGGGCGAGCGTGCCGCCGCCGGTGATCATCTGGAGCATGTTGCGGGTCGTGCGGTCCGGCGGGACGCTTCGGATGCGCTCCACCTCGCGCTTTCTGACCGCCGCCCCAAGCTCGCTCCAGGCATGTCTCTTGAGCAGGGCCACGAATTCGAGCGCGTCGTCTTCGCTGATCTGCCGCTCCAGAAACTGCTGCGCTTCGACGAGCGGGCAGCGGGCATCGATCATGCGTGCCGCCCGCGCACAAGCCCACATGGCCTCGTCGAGCGGGATCGCGTGGTGCCGGAAGCCCAGCAGGCGGATGCGCGCCCGCGTGTACGCCTCCAGGCCGTCCACCCTTTCCAGGTACGCCAGCGAGTCCTTTTTCGGCAGCGCCGCCACGCGGTCGAGCGAGACCGTGTGCTCAACCGCGAAGATGACGTTCAGGGCTCGCGAAATGTCTTCGCACTTCAGCCGGCCGTCCGGAAAATCGTGCAGCGCTTGCGCGAGTTCGATGGGGGGAATGACGCGCAGTTCATTATAATCCACCACCGTGCCGCGCAACCGCTCCAGCCCCTCGTGAGCCTTCGTCTCGGGCGCATCCCGGGAAAGCACGCCGAGAATGAGCTGCGTGATCGGATCGGTGCTCGCCGGGGGGCCCACCTTGCCCAGCCTCGAGCGCAACGAGCCGAACACGGACTTCACGCGCCTGGCACAATCGGTCGCACCCCTCATCGCTCAGGCATCCTCCTCTGGTGCGGGGCGGCCACCCGGCGTCGACGGCTCCTCCGTCGCCGCCCGGGACCAATCCTCCGCGTCCGGCGTCCCCGTAGGCTCAGCACTCGGCCCATCCAGGGCCGCATCCAGGTCTGCGTCCTCCCGTTCCCATTCCGGCACTTCGCCCAGCTCACGCATGGCGTGGTCGATCACGGCCAGCGTCTCGAATCCCTGCCGCAGCGAATCATCAAGCCGGAAAACCAAACTGGGTATCGTGCGCAACCGCAACTCGGGCGCCAGAATTCGCCGCAAACGCCCCGCAGCCTTCTGCAGCGCCGTCACACACAACTTGCGCTGCGGCTCGGCGGCCATCACGCTGACGTGGACCCGCGCGACCGCGAAATCATCGCTGACCTCCACGCGGGTGATCGACGTGAGCAGCGGAATGCGCGGATCGCTCAGGCGATTGCGAATCGCATCCGCCAGGATCGAACGGATCAGGTGTCCCAGTCTCTCGCACCGTCGCGACACGTTGTTCTCAATGGCCGGTAACACGTACGGAAGGGACCGCGACCCGCTGGGCACGCCGCCCGGTTACCGCACGTCGATTTCATACTCCAGGAGCGAGGCACGCGGCTCCGCACGAATCTCATCTACGATCTTCGACAAGGCGCTTTCGACGAAGCGGGCCTCGTTCGCCACCATTGCGAGCCCAAACGTCGCCGCCTGACAGTGGTCCAGGTCGTCCACCTCGGCGATCGACACGTTGTGCCGGGCACCCAGCCGGTCCTTGAGGCTCTTGATGACCCGGCGCTTGTCCTTGAGCGTGTGGGCTTCGAACACGCCCAGTCGTACCCGCAACACACCGACAATCATGGACACGCAGAGCACGCTCCTGTGGGGCCGCCGCGGCTAGAGCTCCGGGGCTACCGCAACCAACTCGTACGCCTGCAGCACGTCATGCGGCTTGAGGTCGTCGAAATCCTGGATCTTCACGCCGCACTCCATCCCGGCCCGGACCTCACGGGCATCGTCCTTGAACCGCTTGAGCGACGCGATGGCCTTGCCTTCCATCACCACGCGCCCGTCGCGCACCACACGCACGCGATGGCTGCGGTTGACCGTCCCGTCCGTCACGTAGCAGCCGGCGATGATGCCCACGCGCGTCAGGTTGAATACCTGCCGCACCTCGACCGTCGCGCGAATCTCCTCGTGCTCGATCGGGGCCAGCAACCCGGTAAGCGCCTTGCGGAGATCGTCCAGCAGCTCGTAAATCACCCGGTACTGGCGGATCTGCACGCCCAGTTGCTCGGCCAGTTGGCGCGCCCGATCTTCCGGCACCACGTGGAACCCCAGGATCATCGCCCGGGACGCTTTCGCCAGATTCACATCCGCTTCGCTGATCGCGCCGACCGCGGCGTGCAGCAGATTGAGCCGCGCCTTGTTGGCCGGAAGTTCGCCCAGCGTCTTGCGCAGCACCTCGACCGAGCCCTGCATGTCCGCTCGCACGATCACGTTCAAGACCGGCAGCCCGGCCTCGGCCTCACCCAGCACGAAGGCTTCCAGCGACCGCGGCGGCTTCGGACCGGTACCCAGTTCCACCGCCCGCCGCTCCTGCTTGACTTCTGCGGCGATCACTTTTGCGATCGAAAGCGTGCCGACCTGGTACAGCCGGTCGCCCGCCGCCGGCAGTTCGTCGAGCCCCGACACCTCGACCGGCGTGCCTGGACCGGCCTCCGTGATCGTGCGCCCGTTGTGATCACGCAAGGCGCGCACACGACCGCTGCCGGGTCCGCAAACCAGCGTCTGCGCCGGCCGCAGCGTGCCCTCGCGAACGAGGACTTTCACCACGACGCCACGCCCTTCGCGCATCTGCGACTCGATCACGGCGCCGTGCGTCGGCACCGTGGCATCCGCCTGGAGATCCAGCAACTCGCTCAGCGTGCTGAGATGCGCAATCAACTCGTCAATGCCCTCGCCGGTCGTGGCGCTGGTCTTGATGACGTCCGTCTCGCCGCCCCACTCGGTGGGGGTCAGGTTCTGCGCGGCAAGCTGGGCGTAGATGCGGTTGAGGTCGATTCCCGGCAAGTCGATCTTGTTCAGCGCCACCACGATCGCCACACCCGCAGCCCGCGCGTGCGCAATGGCCTCCACCGTCTGCGGCATGACGCCGTCATCGGCCGCCACGACCAGCACGACCACGTCCGTGAGGTTCGCGCCCCGCGCCCGCATCGCGGTGAACGCCTCATGCCCGGGCGTGTCGATGAACGTCACATGCCAGTCACCGCGGTCGATCCGGTAAGCCCCAATGTGCTGCGTAATACCGCCGGCTTCGCCCGCGGCTACCTGCGTCTTGCGAATCGCGTCGAGCAGCGAGGTCTTGCCGTGGTCGACGTGCCCGAGCATCGCGACGACCGGCGGTCGCGGTTGCAGGTTCGGCCGCTCCCGATTGGCGAACTCCTCTTCCAAACGCTCATACGCCGTCTTCGCTTTTTCCACGGTGATCGGCACTCCCAGATCGAGCGCCAGCAGTTCCACGGTCTCGGCATCCAGCGTCTGATTGATGGTCCACAGGCGGCCGGTCTGCTCCACAAGTTTCTTCGACACAGCCACGAACGGCGTGCCCACAGCGCTGCAAAACGCCTTCACGGAGACGGGGGCCGTGATCGCGATCGGCTCGCGCCGGCCAACTTGGACGCCACCCGCCTGCGGCGTGGACTGCCGGCGCCGCTCAGCGGCGCGCCGATCGCGCAAGCCATGACCGGTAACCGAAGCTAGCCGTTCCTTACGCTCCAACAAGTCCTGGTCACGCCACTCGCGAACGCGTTGATCAACGTCGACCGCCGGGCCGTGCCGCCGTGGGCTGCGTGAACGGGCGGCGCTGGCTTCTTCCTCCTCCGTCTTGCGGCCCTTCACGCGACCGCGACGCGGGGCTGCGGTCGTCGTGGTCGTCGTGGTACTTGCGGCGGCAGCCGGACGCTCCCAGGGGGTTCGACCGATACCGGTGCGCGGACGCGGAACTCGATCAGGCTCCGGCGCTTCGATGCGGACCACCTTCGGCCCGCGCAGCTCGGCCGGCGCGGGAACCAGCTTCGGCCCCGCCGGTTGGATTACTGGCGCCGGTGGTGCCGGCGCGGGCAGGGGTTCCTGTGCAGGAGCAGCCGTAGCCGCAATCCGCTCAGGCCCTCCAAATGGCGGCGCGGGCGCTTCCACCACCGACGCGATTGTGACCGTCGGTGACTCCGCCGCTACAGCCACGCTGACCGGGACCGTTGCGGCCTGCACCGGCAATTCCGGTACCGTCGGGGCTACGGGCGTGATCGGCTCCGGCGCGGGCGGGAATGCCTCGGCGTGGGCCGGGACCGCCGCGGGGACAGAGGGCGCAGCCTCTTCCTCTGCTTCAGCCGCCGGGATTTCGCCCGCCGCGCCAACTTCGACCGCAACGTCAGCCCCGGCTGTCGTTTCCGCGACCGCGAATTCCGGCCCCTCGTCTTTCTTGCGCGTCTTGCGCCGGGTTTTCCGGGCCTGCTCGACATCGACGTGCTCGGCTAACTCGATCGAGGTCACGTCCTCGCCAGTGGAAAACCACTCGCGGATCGACTCGGACAGCCCGACGGAGATGGCTGCCATGTGGTTCTTCAGATCGATGCCTTCAGCATGGCATTTCTCGATGATGGCCTTGCTGGCCACACCGAGCTCTTTGGCGATTATGTGCACTCTCAACGTCGTGGACACTCAGCACTCCGTCCAGCCGACATACAATCCCCCCTACCTGCGCGGCCGCCACCCAGGCTGCGCACGCGGGGGCGAATACCTGCCTGCTGCCGCAGGACCGGGCGGTGCGGACTCGCGCACCAAGACCCGAATGAGTCGGCGGCTCATAAGCTCAGCCGACACAACCACTTGGCCGTTCCTCCGGGCGAGGAAGGCCGTCCCGTCAGCAATACGGTCCATAACATACCGCGAATTTTCGAGTTACGCTACCCAGCGCACCATTCTTTATTCGAGATTTCTCGCCGCGCTCGGCACTTGCACACGTCCGATAGTCGGGTAGAGACGTTGACAGTCCAGATCATCGTCGATAAGATCCCGCCTCTGGCTTCGGATGCCACGAGTGCCCTCGCTGGCAGACCAGGGATCGGCCGGTCCGTGATGACGAGGTGACGCACGCGTTGGCTCCGGCCCCCGGAAGCCGGGACCGCCACCGAACGATGGCATGCACGAGGTCACGCATGAGAGTGTTCATGTTGGGCTGGGAATTCCCGCCCTTCATCAGCGGTGGTCTCGGGACAGCCTGCTTCGGGCTGACCCGCGCCTTGGACCGTCTGGGCACCGAAGTTCGCTTCGTTTTGCCACGCCCGGTCGTCAATCCCTCCGGGACGCACGTGCGAATTCTGTCGCCCGCGAGCTCTCCGCCCCTCGAACGCGCGTCAGAAGCTGCGCTGCGCACCGCGGGCATCTTTCGGCACACGCAGTTCCACGCCGTCCCGGCCACGCTGCAGCCCTACGCCCGTCCGGAGCCCGCCGACACCGAAGCGGAATTCGAACCGGCTCCCGGCGGACGCGTCGCACCCGGCCGCCCCCCGGCCCGGCGAACACGCCCGGGCAAGGCGATTCGCACTGGGGCAGCGCCGACCGCGCTGTCCGGGCCAGGCGACCCCTATGCCGGCGACCTTTTTGCCGAGATTGAACGCTACGCTGTGCTGGCCTGTGCCCTCGCCGACGGCGAACCGTTCGATGTGGTCCACGCCCATGATTGGATGACGTATTCGGCCGGCATCGCCGTGCAGGCCCAGAGCCACAAGCCGCTCGTGGTACACGTACACTCGACCGAGTTCGACCGTTCCGGCATGAACATCAACCAACGCATCTACGACATTGAACGCGCCGGTCTGCACGCCGCCGTCAAGGTGATCGCCGTCAGCCACCTGACGCGCAACATCGTGCTCAAACACTACGGCGTCGACCCGCGCAAGGTCGAGGTCGTCTACAACGCCATCGACGAAAACGGGGCCGACGAACGCCCGCCCATCCCCCCGATCACGCGGGATGAGAAAATCGTCCTGTTCCTCGGCCGCATCACCATGCAGAAAGGCCCGGAGTACTTCCTCGCGGCCGCAAAACGCGTCCTCGAAGTGATGGACAATGTCCGCTTCGTGATGGCCGGCAGCGGCGACATGATCCGCCGAATGATCGAGCTGGCGGCGGAGATGGGCATCGGTCACAAAGTTCTGTTCACCGGGTTCCTGCGCGGCAACGATGTACGCCGCGTGTTTCGCATGGCGGACCTGTACGTGATGCCGTCCGTATCGGAGCCGTTCGGCCTTACGCCGCTCGAGGCGCTGGCCAACGATGTCCCGGTCCTGATCTCCAAGCAGAGCGGCGTCGCGGAGGTGCTCACACACGCCCTGAAGGTGGACTTCTGGGATGTCGATGAGATGGCGAACAAGATCATCGCCGTCCTGCGGCACCCGCCCCTGCACGCCACCTTGCGCGACCACGGCAGCATCGAGGTCCGACGCTTCAGTTGGGCGGACGCCGCGGCGGGCTGTGTCAAAGTCTACGAAGCGGCCATGGGCCGGACCGCGAATTGACGAGAACCCATGGCGTCCGTCTGCTTCTACTTCCAAGTACACCAGCCTTTTCGTCTGCGGCGTTTTAGCATTTTCGACCGCGGGGCGGACTATTTTGACAATCCCGACAACCAGCAGCTCTTGCGCAAGGTCGCCCGGCAATGCTATTTGCCGGCAAATGCCGTACTGCTGGAGTTGATTGAGCGCCACGGGGGCGACTTCAAGGTCGCGTTCAGTCTCAGCGGGTTGGTGATCGAACAATTCCAGCGTTTCATGCCCGAAGTTCTGGAGTCGTTCCGCCGCCTGGCCGAAACGGGCGCGGTCGAGTTTCTGGCCGAGACGTACTACCATTCGCTGGCGTTTCTCTACTCGCGGCCGGAATTCACCGAGCAGGTCGAGCTGCACGACCAACTGATGCAGCGGCTCTTCGGGCACAAACCTACCGTCTTTCGCAATACCGAGCTGATCTACAACAATACCCTGGCGCGGGCCGTCGCCGAAATGGGCTATCGGGCCGTGCTTTGCGAGGGGGCGGATCATCTGCTCGGCTATCGCGCCCCCGCCTACCTCTATACTCCGCCCGGGGTGACCGGCCTGAAGCTCCTGTTGAAGAATTACAGACTTTCCGATGATATTGCCTTTCGTTTCAGCGACCGGAAATGGCCCGAGTGGCCGCTGACGACCGAGAAGTTTGCGCGCCGGGTTCACCAGGTCAATGGCAACGGCTACGTCGTCAACCTCTTTCTCGACTACGAGACCTTCGGCGAACACCAGTGGGCCGACAGCGGTATCTTCGAGTTCCTGCGGCACCTGCCCGAAGCGATCCTGGCGCTGCCGGACAACGACTTCATGACGCCCGGCGAGTGCGCCGCAGCCTATCCGGCCACCGAGGAATACGACGTGCCGCACATGATTTCGTGGGCGGACACCGAACGCGACCTGTCGGCCTGGCTGGGCAACGCGATGCAGTCCAACGCGCTCCACGAACTCTACCGCCTCGAACCCCGCATCAAAGAGCGCGGCGACGAGGCCTTGCTGCACGATTGGCGGCGACTCCAGACTTCGGACCACTTCTACTACATGTCGACGAAGCACTTCGCCGACGAGCAAGTACACAAGTACTTCAATCCCTACGATTCGCCCTACGACGCGTTCATCAATTTCATGAACGTGCTCGACAACCTGCGGGGCCGGTTGGGGGCCGGCAGCTCACGTCCCTAGTGTACTGCCTAGTACAAAACAGCACATAAGGTGGGTGGAGTGGGCGTCTCGCCGGGTGGAGTGGGCGTCTCGCCCGCGCCCCGGGCGGCCAAGATGGCCACCCCACCCAGGCATGGCCACCCCACCCATGCGCTGATAATAGTGAGGCACTACACTGGCAGACGCGTCAGCAGGGGGACAAACGCACGGTTGCTCGACAAAAGTTCGGGCAGTTCCAGGATTTCCGCCGGCGTACACCACCGCAGCTCGGCGACTTCGGCCGGGTTCGCCCGCAGGTGGTCGCCGCTGAGCTCTGCCAGCCAGTAGTGCAGTCGCAAGCGACCGTCGGGCCGCGTGTATTCCCACACCGGCCGCAGTGCCCGCACCTCCTCGCCGACTTCCTCCCGAAATTCCCGCACGACCGCCTCCGCTTGCGATTCCCCCGGCTCGACGGCCCCGCCCACGAAACCCCACGCCCCCGGTGCCACCACGCCCGCCGCCCGGCGGATCATGAGATAACGCCCTTCCCGTTGCACGACCACAACCACGCCGATGGTGAGGGACACGCTCATGCCGATGACATCTTAGCCGTTCCACCCACGCCCCGAAGCCACGCCGCGGGGTCTGGACCGAAACCCGGGGTCTGGACCGCAACGTGGTCCGCGGATTCAGCCTCCTCGGCTATAATGCGCGCGCGCTTCGACGAACGCCAGGAGGATACGGATGCCACTTGATTCTGCCGCTGCCCGCACCGTTCGCGCCCCGCGCGGCACGGCCCTGACCTGCAAGGGCTGGCCGCAGGAAGCGGCCCTGCGCATGCTCATGAACAACCTCGACCCGGAGGTCGCCGAAAAGCCGGACGAATTGATCGTCTACGGCGGCAGCGGCCGGGCGGCCCGGAGCTGGGCGGATTTCGACCGGATCGTCGCGACGCTCAAGCGGCTGGGTAGCGACGAAACTATGCTCGTGCAGTCCGGTCGGGCGGTGGGCGTACTCAAGACGCACCCCGATGCTCCGCGCGTGCTCATCAGCAACGCCATGCTCGTGCCGAAGTGGGCCACCTGGGACGAATTCCGCCGGCTCGAAGCTCTCGGCCTGACCATGTACGGCCAGATGACGGCTGGGAGTTGGATTTACATCGGCACGCAGGGCATTCTCCAGGGCACTTACGAGACTTTCGCCGCGTGCGCTCGCAACCGCTGCGGCGGCAGCCTGAAGGGTAAGCTGCTGGTGACGGGCGGGCTCGGCGGCATGGGCGGAGCCCAGCCGCTCGCCGCAACGTTCAACGGGGCCGCTTGTCTCGTCGCCGATGTTGATCGCACCCGCATCGAAAGACGCCTGCGCACGCGTTATTGCGACAAAATGACGCAAAATGTGGACGAGGCCCTCGACTGGGTGCTCCAGGCCAAGGCCCGTGGCGCGGCGTTATCCGTGGGCGTGGTCGCGAACGTCGCCGACGTGCTAAAGCTGCTCATCGAGCGGAACATCACGCCGGACGTGCTCACGGATCAGACCTCGGCGCACGACCCACTCAACGGGTACGTGCCGAATGGGATGAACTACGACGCCGCGCTTGAACTGCGGCGGCGCGATCCGGATCGCTACGTGAAGGAGTCATTCCGCACAATGGCGGAGCACATGCGGTCCATGCTGGAGCTTATGAGCCGCGGGGCGATCACGTTCGACTACGGCAACAACCTGCGTGGCCATGCACAGCAGGCCGGCGTTACCAACGCGTTCGATGTCCCTGGCTTCGTGCCCGAGTACATCCGCCCGCTCTTCTGCGAGGGCTCCGGGCCGTTCCGCTGGGCGGTTCTGTCCGGCGATCCGGCGGACCTGCACGCCACGGATGAGGCGGTTCTGAGCACGTTTCCCGAGGAAGAGCACCTGTGCCGTTGGATTCGGCTGGCCCGGGAGAAGGTGGCGTTTCAAGGCCTGCCGGCGCGGATTTGCTGGCTCAAGTACGGCCAGCGGGCGAAGCTGGGCCGCGTGTTCAACGAGTTGGTGCGAACCGGCGCGGTCTCGGCCCCGATCGTCATCGGCCGCGACCACCTCGATTGCGGCTCGGTGGCCTCGCCCAACCGCGAGACGGAGGGCATGAAGGACGGTTCGGACGCCATCGCCGACTGGCCGATGCTGAATGCCATGGCGAACACCGCGTGCGGCGCGACGTGGGTCTCGATCCACCACGGCGGCGGCGTCGGCATCGGCTATTCGCTGCACGCCGGCATGGTGATCGTCGCCGACGGCACGCCGGGCGCGGCCCGCCGGCTGGAGCGCGTGCTGACGGCCGACCCGGCGACTGGCATCATCCGGCACGCGGACGCGGGGTATTTAGACGCACAATCCAACGCGGCCGCCTGGAGTGTCGACCTGGCTGCTGCGCGTTGAATGAAACCACAGAGGCACAGAGGCACAGAGAGGAGCCACTTTGGGTTTCTTCTCTGTGCCTCTGCGCCTCTGTGGTTTTCTTTGTGCGGATGCGCTAGTCCCCGCGGCCGTAGATCACGTACACCTCGCCCGCGTTGACGACGCCGTCCGGGTCAGCCAGCATGGCGCTCAAGGCGAAGTCGCCCTTGCCGTCGCCATCCAGGTCGCCCATGCCCACCACGCCTTGAGAGAACACGGTCGTGCTGCCGTTGGCCGGATCCGTAGCGCTCACGGTCAGCCCCGCGGTCGGTTGTCCACCCAGGTAGTCGTCCGTCGCCCGGCCGAGGAACTTCGCATATACCACGTCGATTTTCGTCGGCGACAACTCACTCAACTCAACCACTCCGGGGAGGCTGGGGCTGCCGTAGATCAGATATACCGCGCCGCGCCTCTGGTTTTCACCCGGAGCGGCAATGAGTAAATCCGCGTATCCGTCGTCGTCCACGTCATCAGCCCCGGAAACGTTGGCGCCCGCCAAGTCCCCGGGCGCGATACCCTTGAAGCGGACGATGCGAGACGCTGGAATCGTACTGGGGGTCCAGCCCCCTTGTGGGCTCACGAGAGTTCGTGAGCCGAAAAGGAGAATCGCCTCCCCCGTGTCGCCGTTTGCCCCTTCGTTTCCGATGATGACGTCACCCAAGCCATCGCCGTTGACGTCCCCAGCATCGGCGAAGGACCGCGCCAGGCGGTCGCCGCTGCCTTCACCGCGGAGGAGCACACCGCGCAGACGCTGCGGGTCCCCCACGTCAAGCGCGAGCTGATCGAGCAGGTAGTCACCTTCGAGGCTCGTCCCGCGCCCGAACACGATGAAGATGCCTCCCACCTTCGGTCCGGTCCACGCTCCGCCGGTGCCGTCCGCGTTGATGTCGGCTGAGCCGACGGCAAAGTCGCGGATCCCGTCGTCGCTCAGGTCCCCGAGCGCGCGGACGAAGCTGATCCGGGCGTCCGGGTGGGGGCCGACGATCTGCGCGACGCGGTCGACGTAGTAGGCCGCCGTGCCGACGCGGTAGACCCCGCTGTTACCATACACTGGGGAGTTGCAAGCAAGGCCAGGAACGCCCAGCACTCGCGCAGAATATCCTACTTCAAATGCCGCGTCCGCGCAGCCCGCGCCCGGCCAGTCGTAGATGAGATTGCGCACCTGAAAGAAATCGTCGGGGTTTTCGGGTGGTATCGGCGCGGGGTCAGCCCAGCCCAAGTCGCCCCACCAACTATCGTTGCCGCGGATGCAGCCAATGTCCTCAATGATGTACTGATGGGGCACCGGCATGGTCCAGTCCTTGCGCAGCTCGACGTTGGGGTCGAGCAACCATGCGACCAGGCTGGGATCCTGGGCATCCGGATGGGGCCAAGTTAGCGGCCGGCCAACCAGCTCGTAGTTCGGGTCGTTTGGATCTCCGGGATTGTTGGGGTCGATTCCCCCAATCTCTTGTGGTTCAATCCAGAGCTGCGTCATTGTCGTCGGATACCCAGGCGTCCGGTTGTTCGTAGAGAGCTGGTAAACAACCCCAGACTTTGACCGGTTCCCAGGAAGCAACGGAACATTGTCGCCGTTCTTAAGCGCCGTCCGTTCCGGGGCGCTGATGTACAGCCAGTTGCCATCCGCACCCAGCGCTGTGCCAAAGCGATCATCCACCGTCTGGCCGATGATCCGAGCGCCGACGGAATCAGAATCCGGATAGACCTCGGCCGAACTGGTTGCGTAAAACCCGGTCCAAACCAGGTCCCCGCCGCCCAGGCATATGATGAGATTGGGATCTGCCGGATCAACGTTCGGATCGCAGAAGGCGAACATGCTAGGCGCGCCGTCGGGATCGCTGTAATAGCAGTCTGTACCCCAGTCGATCCACCAGCCTCGGTACTGGCAGTCGTCGTCCGGACACAGGAACGCATGGAAGCCGAGATTATAGGCCGTGATGTCAGACGTGCGGATATTGGCCAGCGGCGGGCGATTCTGCGGGTCCAAGAACGGGTCGAAGGTCTTGTAGCGGCTGCCGGTGTACTGATTCATGAAACCGCCCGGTCCCTGACCGCGGAAGATCAGGTCCCAGAGGATAATCACGTCCTCATAATCGACCTCTTCAACCTGATTCGGGTCATTCGGATCTACGCAGATCGCCGTCTGATCGGACGTCACGGAGTCGATGGCCCTAACCTCGATCACCGATGCACCCATGTCGTCGAACATCTGGCCCACCTCGTGGAGGTCGACCACGCGGGCGCCCTTACGATTCAGGCGGTTCGGGTTCTTCAAAGTGACCGTCGAGCTGGAAACGATGACGATCCCGCCACTGGTGAATTGAGCCTGGTTCGGCGTCCAAACATCGGACATCTCCGAGCCGTCAACATCCTCCGAAGCATCGTAATCGAACTCCCCCATGTCTCCGAGCTCGCGGTCCGGGAACAGCTCGGGATGCTGGATAAACGGATTCCGGTTGCCCAGGCTGACTGATTCCACACGCGGGAAGCTGAAGACTAAGTCAGGGAGGCCATCGCCATCCATGTCGGGTACGACGGTCACGTCCGACATGCCCGCCGTCCACTTCACGCTCGCGCCGTTCGACGCGTTGGCCGAGACCGGCGTGCGTATGCCAGCGATCGTGATGCCCGGCTTTGAGGTACCGGCCGTGTTCAACCGAACCACTTTACGCAAGCGGCTCCCCGAGACAGCGCTTCCGTAAAACAGGTAGGCCTCGCCAAAACCTACGCCTTGATACTGGATAAGGCGCGGCTTCCCGAAGCGGGACACCACGAGCAGTTCACCAGCCCCGTCAGCATTCAGATCCGGGACACCGACCATCGAGGAGCCAGCCAGGTCATTGAAGTTGAAGCCCTGAAGAATCGCACCCTTGCTTGGTGGGGCGTACGGATCGTTCGAGTCGCCGTTGTCATAATTCGGGTCCGTCGGATCGAGGCGGTTCAGGTCGAACGTGCCGACCAGGCGGTTCGTGACCATGACCTGAATGGTCTTGGTCGTGTTGTTCGGGAGTTTGACGCCGGCGTATTCTCGCGTCGGCGGCTCAACGCCGTCGGAGAGCACCACGAGGTAGTAGTAGGTGCCCGCGTTGATCGAGATCGTGGGATTGAAAGTGTGGACGGGTCCGTTCGGGTCATTCGGCTCCAGCGTGGTTTCGTTCAGCAGAATGCCGGCAAAGCTGTTGTCCGGGTTTTGATCGGTGTCGAGCAGGATTTTGACCGTGTGCGGGGTGTTGTCGCTGGTCTCGAATCTGACGGACAGCGTGCCGGGACTGATGAGCCGATCGTCATTGGGGTCGGTCCACGCCACGAGGGTCGGCGCAACTGCGTCGATCGTCAGCAGGCCCGTCGCATAGTCGATTTTTTGGTCACCCGAGGTGGTGCGGGAGCGCAAACCAATCAGGAACGCGGCCACGTCATTGCGGCCCCCGGCGCTAAGCCGACCCTGGTCCTCGGCTTCCTGTGTGTCATACTGGACCGTGCGGGTTCCGGTCTGCACGGCGAGATCGGCCACTTTCATCGGGTCGCCGGTCGGTTGGCCGTTCGGATCAACGTACGAAAGGACCAATTCGAGGCTGCCGACGAGTCCGCGGGCGTCGGTGAGCTTGTAGGTGACGTTGATTTTCGCGCCGGGCCGCACGCCCAGTGGGGTCAGCGGCGCGCTGAAGCGGATGGAATAGTCGGCCGTAGACCCGCCACCACTGCTTCCCCCGCTCCCACCACTGCCGCCGCTGCCGCTGTCCCCCTGATTCGCATTACTGTCCGTGATCGGGGGCGGCGGAATCGGTCGCACGCCTCCGGTTGTGGTCGTCGAGTTCGTATCCGTGGTGGTCGTCTGATTCGTGTCCGAAACTTGGTTCGGCACCTGCGGCTGTGGACAGCCGCCAAACAGAATTACGCCCAACAGGCACGAAACAGTCAGGCTAACGGCGGCTGGCACGGTTACGGGGCGACGGAGTGGCATGTACGGATACCTCCGCGGCGATAAGGACTTACGATCGTTGCGGCACGATCGTGAGGCAGAATCTCCGCATACAGCATTATCGCACATGAAGTCTACCCGCCGCCAAGTGACCGGTCAACGATAACGGGATTTAGGCAAGGCGCGCACGGCCCAGCCGCACCGACGACTTAACGCCGGTCCAAGCCTCAGTTACGATACACGCAGTGTCCGCGCGCCCCGCGGGGAGCGTCCCCACACGGCGTGCGTGACATACGTCCGAAAACAGCCAGGAACTCAAACCATGAGCGTTGTCAGACCACTGCCTGGGATTCGGTATGCAACCGACAAATCGCGGGACATCTCCGCTCTGCTCGCGCCGCCCTATGACGTGCTCGACGACACGGGTAAGGCCGAGTTCCAGGCCCGCCACCCGAAAAACTTCGTCGTGATCGACCTGCCCCACATGCCGCCCAAGTCGGCCGGCCCGGCGGCCGTGTATCAAGCGGCCCGCACGACGCTGGATTCCTGGCTGCGCGACGGAACGATGGTCCGGGACCGCGAGCCCGCCATCTACGTCTACCACCAGTCCTACCGCTTCGCCGGCACGGCGTACGTCCGCAAGATGTTCTTCGCCCGGCTCAAGCTCGAGCCTTTCGGCGAGGGGAGCATCTTCCCGCACGAGCGGACCTTCGGTGGGCCGAAAGAAGACCGCCTCGCGCTCACCAAAGCCACGCAGGCCAATCTGAGCCCGATCTTTGGTTTGTATGAGGACGGGCAAAACGTCGTCGCCAAGCGGCTTGAACGCGCTCTGACCCCAGAACCCACGGCCGTGGGCACGTTCGACGGCGTCGAGAACCGGCTCTGGAAGATCACCGACCAGGCCACGATCGACGAAGTGTCCAAGCTGATGGCTCCGAAGCCGACCTACATCGCCGACGGGCACCATCGCTGCGGCACCGGGATGATGTACCGCGATTGGCTGGTCTCTCAGCAGGGTGCGTTGCCACCCGAGCACCCCGCGAACTACGTATTGTGCGTCTTCTGCGCGATGGAAGACCCGGGCCTGCTGATCCTGCCGACGCACCGGATCCTGCCCGGCGTGCAGGTGTCTGCCGACACGTTCCGTGGTGACAACGCCATCCAAGTCACGCCGCTGGATGTGCGGGGGGCGACCGAAGCCATCCAGGCCCTCGCCAAGTTCGGCCCGCAGGCCATCGGACTCTTCAATGGCATGAGCGGCGCATACTGGGCGGTGAAACCAACGTCGCCCGACATCCTCGACCCGCTCGAGCCCGCGCGGACACCGGCGTGGCGGCGGCTCGGCCTCGCCTTCCTGCACGCCTACGTGCTGGACCGCGTGGTGACCCCCAAGCTCTGCGGCGGCCAGGAAGTCGAAATCAAATACATCAAGTCGGACGATGACGCGGTTAACGCGGGTCGAGCGACCAAAGGCTCCGCATTCCTGCTGCAGCCAACGACGATGGAGGAGTTGCGGTCGGTGTGCAGCGCCGGCGACCTGATGCCCCAGAAGAGCACCTACTTCTATCCGAAGCTCGCCAGCGGACTGGTAGTAAACCCGCTGACGATGTAGGGCGGGCTCGGCCCGCCGCTCAACTAGGGTGCGTTTTCGGCTTCCCCCGGCTCGTCCGCCGCCGCGGCCAGGGCAAAATCCTGTCCCACCGCTTTCTGCAGCAGGTCCACCCACTTCTCCCACTCGCTGCGCATGCCGGCGGTATTCAATTTACGCATACTGTCGGCCACCGCGGGAGCCTTGTCCGGTTTCAGCAGCCCCGCGAAGAGCTCCTCGCCCGCCAGAATCAGCCGTTCCGTCGCGTTGCGCAGCTCCAGAAGATCGCGGCTGCCAGCGCGCTCATGTACCGCCGCCAGCTTCGTGCTGCCGGCGGTGTAGGTCTCCACGGCGTATTTGAGCAACGTCGCCGTGGCAATCGTCAGACGTTTCTTCTCGCCTTCGTCCAATATCCCCAGGACGCTCTTGGCGAGGCGCAGCCCGCCGTCGTCGGCCCCCGCGGCGGTCGGGTTGCCGGCGGCGCACTGG
>JAGVEP010000016.1 GCA_020058145.1 Phycisphaerae bacterium
ACCAGACCAGGTACCCGCGCAGGTCTACGCCCTCGGCCAGTGCCCGGCCAGCCGCGGCGATGTGGTCACGCAAGTAGGTAATGCGGCCTTGGTCATCCACGAAGCCGGACTCGTCCGCCTCGTCCGCTAGCGACGTGCCGTTCTCCGTGATGTAAATCGGCAAGCCCCGGTACCGGTCGTTAAGCCAGTGCAGCAGGCGATAAAGACCCTCCGGCACCATCGGCCAGCCCAGGTCGTTAACCGGCAGATCGGGCTGCGGAACGACCTCCGCCTCCATGAGATTAGAGCCTGGGGCGTGCTTCACTGTGTCGCTCGTGTAGTAGTTCAGCGCGACGAAATCCAGCGAGCCCTTGAGCAGCCGGGAATCCTCCGCGGTGAACTCCGGCAGCAGCGGACCAAGACGCTCACGCAGCACCGCAGGATAATCGCCGAAATAGGGCGGGTCACCGAACCAGCCGCCGAAATTCAGCCGCGACCGCTCGGCCGCCGCTACGTCCTCTGGCGCCGTCGACGCCGGAAAGCTGTAGCCGGTGTTGAGTGCGAAGCTGATCGCCCCCTGGTTGTGCTGCCCGGATCGGTAGCGTGCGACCGCGTAGGCGTGCGCACGCAGCAGGTTGTGCCCGGCGCGGTATCCCAGCACGCGATCCCTGACACCGGGCGCGTGTACCCCGTCGATGTGCCCGGCGACCACCACGACCCAGGGCTCGTTCAACGTCATCCAGAACCGCACACGATCACCGAGCCGAGCATAAATCAACGCCGCATAGTCGGCGAAGATGTGCGGCAAGTCCGGGTGCGTCCAGCCACCGAGTTCCATCTGCAACGCGGCCGGCAGATCCCAGTGGTAGAGCGTTACGAACGGCTCGATCCCGACGTTGCAGAGCGAGTCAACGAGGCGGTCGTAGAAAGCCAGGCCTTTTTCATTTATGGGACCTCGTCCTTGAGGCAAGACGCGTGGCCAACTGACGCTGAAGCGGTATGCCCGCTGATTTAGCCGCTTCAACAGCTCAACGTCCTCTTGGTAGCGGCGGTAGTGGTCGCAGGCCACGTCACCAGTGTCGCCCCGAGGGGTTTTCCCTGGCGTGGCGCAGAACACGTCCCAAATGCTGGGTCCCTTGCCGTCAGCGCGGGCTGCCCCTTCCACCTGGAAGGCGGCCGTCGCGGTCCCCCAAAAAAAATTGTCCGGAAATCGAAACGTCATGCGATCTACCACGAAAAATCAGCGCCGCTGGACCCGCCCCGGGAGCGACGCTCGCTTACCGACGGGGGCGATTATACTCTAAGCATTTATGCGTCAACAGGTTACAGAGACTATCGCCGGTGCGAGGCTGGAACCCTGGGCCGCCCGTGGCGACCATGCACGCCGGACGATAGCAGATTATGAAAGCGCTTGCAATGCAAAAATAACCGTGCTATAATCCACTCAGAGTTTATGAAGCAACTCTCGCTCGGCGTCGAGGCGTTTCAAAGTCCAGAGCATATGGCGTGCTCAACCTCGCACCGGGGTCGGTTGCGGGTTTCAGTTCCCATGGGTGCTCCAGAGGAGGAGGCCCGGAGGAGGCTTGTTATGGTTAGGAAGAATCGTCTGTTGGTCGTTTCGGCACTGGTTCTTGGTGTGGGGTTTTTGGCGACGGCGGCGCTAGCGGACACGACCCCGGTTATCAACAGCGCCGTTATCAACCTCCGCGTTTTCAACGATTTCCCAAACTCGACGACATCGTTCGGCAACAACTATCCGACGTCTCTGTTTATTAGGGACGCCAACTTTCAGCCCAACGGCTGGACAAACCGGCACAATTTCCGTTTGTCGGAGAACGGTTTCACCGCGGCGGTGTTTAACAACGATGCCAAATTCTCGTTCTTCAGCGACGTCACCCTCAGCGGCACGACGGAGAACATTGAGGGTGGCCTCAATTTCTCGCCCTGGTGGTCGCAGAATGTCGACGGAGTGTTCCATGTGAGGGCCCCCGACGGCGAAATCGCTGCCTTTGGTGGCCGCCTGCCGTTCTACTCCTTCACCGGCTCCCAGGGGTTGACCTACACCAAGGGCACCACGGTTGGGATGGGCATAAGCTACGATCCGCACAGCCTGAGTCCGTCCGACCCCGCGACGATTGAGTACACGCTCATTCAGGGCGCCAATACTTACACGAGCGGCCCGCTGGCGTACAACGAGGGTAACCCCGCCGAAGGGTACGGCTCCTGGGGCAACCTGAATGACGGCCGCGTGGGCGGTTTCATGCAGACCCCCAACAGTTGGCCCGGTCCTGGTGACGTGTGGGGCCGTATCGACTTCGCCGGCATGGTCTTCATTCCGGAGCCGGCGAGCCTGCTGCTGGGCCTGCTCGGACTGGTTTTGCGCCGTCGCTAGAAGAGTGCATCAGCGGCGGTGCTGACGCAGGCCGGTGCGTGGACGCCGGCCTGCATAGAGGCAAGTGGAAGCGCGGAACCGGCCGTAGCGGTTGGGCCAGACCGGTTCCGTGCCGGGCCCCGCAGCGCTAGCGCCGCGAGGACAAGGACGGTGCGCCTGTGAAACTGAGAAACGCGACGGACGAAGAGCACCCGTGTTGTTGGCGGCGGGCATTTACTCTGATTGAGCTGTTGGTCGTAGTCGCAATCATCGCTTTACTCATCTCGATCCTGTTGCCGGCCCTGGGGCGGGCACGCAGTCAGGCCAAAGGCACCGTTTGCCAAAGCAATCTGCGGCAGTTGGGTCTGGCGGTCGCCTACTACGCCGACGACAACTCCTACCGCCTGCCGTTCATTCGCGGTCGGAGGATCAACAACAACGATCCGAACTCGCCCATGGAGGCACCGTTTTACCAGTACGATCAGATATTCGCCATGTGGCGCTACAACAAGGACCTGAAGCTTTACCGCTGTCCGTCCGCGGTCTCGGGGAACTCCACCAGGGACTATGACCACGCCGCCGCGCCGGCCGCCCGTATTAGCTACTTCACGATTACGAATCAGGACGATTTATACTTGAATCTCGCGCTGCCCGGTAACTGGTGGCCGGAAGTTTCCCCAAGTGACGGGGACCCAGACACTGGCGAGCTCAAACCCCTGTACACCGAGTACTGGTTCAACGACTGGAGTTCGGGGGCCACCGACGCGGATGGCCGGGTCCCGCCCGTCAGCGGCGGGCTGATCAACAAGATCCGTTTCCCGAATCTGGCCGTTGTGTTGTGCGATGCGGTATGGGAGAACCTCACGCAGCCGCGACACCTGGGCGGCAATCACTTCGCGTTCGTCGACGCGCACGTGGAGCGAATTGCGCCCCCCAAGCGCTATTACGACCCAGGGCTCAAGCCCGCTAACTACTCGTATCCGGACTTGGATGCTTACGGGAACCACCCGTTCTATTGCTGGGGTCTGTCACGCCACGGTATCGACGCGGAGTGACAGCGAAGTCCTGGCCGGTTTTTCGGGCGACCCAGCGGAATTACGGGTGCTGGAGCCCGGCTGGTGATCGCCGAACAGAAGGAAGGAACGCACATGACTTTTCGCAGAATTGCAGCAATCGGAATGATCGCGCTGTTCAGCGCTCCGGTGATCCTGCTGGCCCGCCAGAGCATCCTGCTGAACGGCAGCCTGGAGTTCGGTCCCGGCCCCCAAAGCCTGGATCCACACGTTCCCGACGGTTGGACCCGCTTCGGTCCCACGGCGGAACGCTCCAACGAGGCCAACCTCGTCCCGCCGGGCGCCGGGCATGCCTTCAAAGCTTTCTCGAGCGATCCGCAAGTCGGGGCCTATCAGAACATCGCGGCCGCTCCGGGCAACGTCGTGTCAATCACTTGCTCCATGTACACGCGCAGCGGCGATAAGCTCGGCGGAGATGCCCAAGCCGGCATCGCGCTCGAGTTTTATAGAGCCAATGGCAGCTTGGCGGGGTCGCACCCGGTCTTCGCACTGAATGCCGGCTCCCCGGCCGACACGTGGATCCCGGTCTCGGTCGGCCCCTTTACGGCGCCGGCCGAAACCGCCACCGCCCGGTTTGTGTGCGTCTGGATCTGGTTCGGCACCGCCTCCGGGTCGGCCTTCTGGGACGATTGCCGCCTCACCATCGGTACCGGGCCGAATTTGATCTACAACGGCGATTTCGAGATCGCCGGGTTGGGCGTGCAGAATCCCTACGGGATCGAGAACTGGGGCGGGTTCAACGACCAGGAAAAGTCGTCGGACGTTGCCAAGGACGGCACGTCGAGCGTTATGCTCGGAGTTGATGCCGACTATTCCGGTATCTATCAGCACATGGCGACCTTGTCCGCCGGCGATCACGTCTACACGAAGGGCTGGGCGTGGATTCCGACGTCCGATCCGCTGGTCGGAGGCACGCAGGCCGGGTTGAAGCTCGAGTTCCATCCCAATGGAACCCAGCCGCCGCCGGAAGAGAACCTCGCCTTCACGGCGGCGAATGACCCGAATATCTGGACGCCCGTGTCGCTCACCACGACCGTCCCGGCGGATATTACCATCGCTCGCATTACCTGTATTTTTGCGGGCAGCGCCACCACGACGGGCCAAGTTAACTTTGACTCGGCGTGGGCCGAGCGCGGCAGCCAGCCCGGTGTCAACAAGCTCCTTAACTCCAGTTTTGAGAGCGGTCCGGGAGGCGAGAACGGACTGGACAATTGGGATGAGTTCGGCGTCCAGACCCGCAAGCGGTGTTTCGAAGTCGGGGTGACCCCGTATCAAGGCAATTGCACCGCCAGGTCGAATGGCACGGAGATCACCGGCATCTACCAGGAGGTCGCCGTCACACCGGGAGAGTCCCTGCTGGCCAGCGTCTACGCTTATACGCCCGGCAGCAACCCGCTGACGAATGCCGTCGCCGGCATCAAGGTCGAATGGCGGTTCGGCAGCGTGCCAACCAACGTCGATATCGGCCCGAACGGCCCCGGCACCAATTACGTTACGGCCAGCAGTGCACGGAACACTTGGTTGCCGCTCTACATCGACTACACGATGCCCGCGGGCAGCAACGCCATCGTGCAATATACCTGCCTCATGGCCAGGAACGGGGAGGTGACCGGGCGGGTCTACTTCGACGCTTGCGAGGGCGTGGTGCTCAACAAGTTCAACGGCTCCGATGCTGATGGCGACAATGACGAGGATCTGCTCGACTTTGCCCAGCTTCAGCGGGCCTTCACCGGCACCGGTGCGCTCATCTGGAACGGGATTGTTTTTGATTCGGACAATAACCAACTCGTCAACATGATCGACTATAATTACTTCGCGGCCTGGATGACCGGCCCGGCTCAATAAGGTGGAGAAACGAACCATGATTAGCAGACTTACTTGTGCAGGGCTTTGCCTGCTCGGACTGACGGCCGGCGCACTGGCGACGGGGACGGCGGCACTGACCCTGTCGTCCTCGGTGGCTGGTCAGAACGTAGCCGCGGGCGCTCCTGTCGACTGGACCATCCAGGTCACGGTGTCTGCGGGCGACAACTTCGGGCTGGCCCTGATCGCCTGCGATCTCGCGGCGGACCCCAACAATCCGGCCCTGTTCGACATTCCCCCGGGCACAACCATCCCGACCGTAATGAACGGTTTCAACCGCCCAGGCGGTATCACCAACCCCGGTGAAGGCGGGGCGCTCTCCGGCTTCATCGGCGTGCAACGTGGCACGGCCGGGCAGAAGAACCTGATCCAGATCGGCGGGGCGCAGAACACGTTCGGCCAGGCCGGTACCGGCGGCATGGCCACCGACCCGAACGTGGATTCGGCCATCGGCCAAGCCGGCCCGCAGACGATCCTGTCGGGCTCGTTCCTGGCCCCCAGCGCTCAGGGGACGTACTCGTTCAGCCTGCAAAACGGCGTGGTCAACGTCCTCACGCAGGTCCAATCACCGCCGCAGTTCTCGACGGTAAGTCGGGCCACCGTGGACGTGACGGCCGCCAGCTTCACGTTCACCGTCGGTGGTACCACCCCCGGCGACCTGAACTGCGACACGGTCGTTGATTTTGACGATATCAACCCGTTCGTCCTGGCGCTCAGCAACCCGGAGGCGTACGCCTTGGCCTACCCGGACTGCAACATCCTCAACGGCGACTGCAACGGTGACAGCCTGGTCGATTTCGACGACATCAACCCGTTCGTGGGGCTGCTGAGCGGCTTTTGAGCGCCAGCAGCGCTGCGAGCGATGGCAGCCTGGTCTGAGAATCGCGGAGCAGGCCCAGGTTCTGGCTCACAACCGGAAATCTGCCCCTGGCGAAAACTCTCCCGCAGGTCGCGACCGGCGCGAGACGCAGAGACTTTCAGCCCGTGGCGCCGGTCGGGCGGCGAAGAGGGTCCCGGCGACGGATTCTGGGAGTAAGGCCCCGTCAGGAAATAACATTTACATTTCGACGGCTTGGTTTGGGGCGGATGAGGTAGTTCCATTCGCCATGAAAGGCTTGGGGTTTGAGGTTGACGGCGGCGAATTCTTCCGGAGTCACTTTTCGGCCCACGGGATATTTGCGCCGGTCCAGTCGGCAGGTAACCGTCAGCCCCTTGGCGGTC
>JAGVEP010000137.1 GCA_020058145.1 Phycisphaerae bacterium
GAGCGCCGCAAGCTGGCCGAAGTGCGTTACGCCGAGCTGTGCCGCCAGCGCCGCCGCCCGCGGTCCAACGCAGCCCAGGCGTGCATACTCGCCGCGTGCGTCGGCGATCTTCACGTCCTCGGTGATCAGATGGCGATCGAACTGCGCTGCCGCCGAAGCGTACGCGCTGAGGTCGAGATCCAGCCAGAGGGCCTCCGGCAAGGCCAGGATGTTGAGGTCGAACAGAATGCGGCCTTTGACGTTGGTCGCGAAAGCGTAGGTGCCCGCGCCGTCCGCGAGCGTCTTCACCGCGTTGGTCACGAGGTTGTTGAGCCAGGACTTGCGGTCGGTGCCGGTAACCACGAGCAGCCCACGGTCGCTGCGGTCGAACAGGGCCAGCCCCGCGTGAGTCGTCGCGTATTCGTCGGCCGGCGCCCCGAACAGCGCGGCCAGCCGGACGCCACAGTCTTCGCGCCATTCCGCCGGCGTATAGGACGGGGCCTCGCAAAATGGGGACATGCCAGGCATTCAAATACCGTTCGCACACCACGGCCGACACAGGGCGCGACCGGCCACATTCTGCGGCCAAGCGGCCGCACGGCCCTGTACAATCAGCGTACGTCAACCATTGGCCGGGTGCAAACGAGACCACGATGCGCGAGACGTGGATCCTATCGTGCGGAACGGAATTGACGCTCGGACAGACCGTCGATACCAACGCCGCGTGGCTGGCCGGGCAGCTTGCGGCGCTGGGCTATCGCAGCGTGCGGCATGTCACGCTGCCGGACGACGCCGTGGCGCTGCGCGAAACGCTGCTCCAGGCCGCGGCGGTGTGTGACGTGGTGCTGCTTACCGGCGGACTGGGTCCAACGGTCGACGATGTCACCCGCGAAGCGTTGGCGGCCGCCGCCGGCGTGCCGCTGGAAGTTCATCCGCCCAGCCTGGAGCAGATGCGGGCGTTTTTCGCGGCCCGCGGGCGCGAAATGCCGGCGCGCAACGCCGTCCAGGCTCAGATTCCACTTGGTGCGACGGCCTTGCCGAACACCTGCGGCACGGCCCCCGGCATCGGGCTGCGAATCGGCGGCAAGGCGTGTTATGCGCTGCCCGGCGTGCCGTTCGAGATGCGCGCCATGTTTGTGCAGTGCGTGGCGCCCGAACTGCGTGGCACGGCCGCGGGCGAAATCCTGCTCTGCCGCGAGTTGCACACGTTCGGGCTCGGCGAGTCCGACCTGGGCGTCCGGATCGAGGACCTGATGCGGCGCGGCCGGAACCCGGAAGTCGGCACCACCGCGCAGTTTGGTCAGGTGGATATTCGCATCAACGCGGCCGCGCCGACGCACGCCGACGCGGAAGCCCTGCTGGACCAGACCGAGGCCGAACTGCGTCACCGTCTTGGCGCGGTCGTCTTCGGTCGCGAGGCGGACACGCTCGCAAGTGTGGTCGGCACACTGCTGCTCGCACAGGCGTGGAAGTTGAGTACCGCCGAATCCTGCACTGGCGGGCTGATCGGCCACCTGCTGACCGACGTACCCGGCGCCAGCCGCTATTACGTCGGCGGGGTGGTAGCCTATGCCAACGAGGCGAAAGCCGACGCGCTCGGGGTGGACCGCACGGCGCTCGCCGCGCACGGAGCGGTCAGCGAGGTCGTGGCCCGTGAGATGGCCGTCGGCGCCGCACGTGGTTTTCACACGGAGTGTGCGGTCGCGGTCACCGGTATCGCCGGCCCGGATGGCGGGACGGCGCAGAAGCCGGTGGGTCTGGTCTACATTGGTCTGCACACGCCCGCGGGCACGAGCGTGTGCGAGTACCGCTTCGGGCCAGACGCCCCGCGTGACGTGATCCGGCTGCGGGCGGCTCGGACGGCGTTGAACCTGCTGCGCCTGGCGCTGCTCGACCCAGCGGCGGGTTGTTGTCGGCTGAAGCCCCAGGGCCATCGCATTCTCCCGACAATATTTTTGATGTTTGGTTGATGTTGTGGTTGCGCTGGCGCGCCGGCGGGGGTAAGTAGTCATACCTCGTTCTGTGTGGGCCGGGCAGGGACACAACCCGTCCCTTTCGGAAGGAGCTTTGGCATGGTCGTCAACGCCCCGCGTGGCCTACTGCGTTTTTTCGGCGACATGGAAGACCCGCGCCAAACTCAGGTCCGCCGAACGCGGCCCGGAACTCGGTGTCCGAGATATCCCGGCCGTGCCGGCGGGCGAGCACCCGCCAGCTTTCGTGATGTGCCGCGCCGGAATCGACGAGCACGCCGTCCATGTCGAAAAGTACGCCGTGGAGCACTTGTTTCACCGTAGGCACGAAGGGACGGAATCACGCAGGCACGAAGGCACGGAGGCACGAAGGTCATATTAGGGGCGCGTCCGTCGGAACGCGAAACGCGAGCGAGTGCGAGTTAGCAAGGCATAAGGTGACGGGGCATGTCCAACGTCAATCAGGCAGTACCCCGAGCGCGCGCCTCGCCCACCCCTGCCAGATAATTGAACCTTCTACGCTCCCCGACTCAAGGGGCTGCCACGCCTTGACTATCGCGGCGAGAAGTTCGGCATTGGACCGACGGCGAAAGCCGAAGACGGAAGCCACCGTGACGATTGCGACCAGGGAAGGAAGGATCGCTTGCTGGACCACGTGGTTCCAGATGAAATCCTCACGCGAGTGTGGCGGTATTGCTCCGCCGTAGCCTCCGCGGATCGTCTCGCGGAGCCACAGGCTCCCGATTCCCACGTGCGCCGGGTCGCACAGGAACTTCCACTGCTGATACAGCAACCGCCCAAGCTCTTCATAATCTCCGCCCTTCAAAAGGCCTTGTTTGAGCACGTCGCCCGGAGTCGGCAGCGGCTTGATCCTGTCACTGCGGCTAACTCCTTGGGGCGGCGACTTCCCCAGGACATCCGCAATTGTCGCATCGCATTCCGTTTGCGTGACGCCGATCCACTCCGCCATCTTCGTCAGCCGGTCGATGTTCATCTGCGTGAGTTGCCGACCGGACGGAGTGTTCTCGAACCGACGGAACATGAAGAAATGACGCAGGGCCATCGAAGCCCAGCCCGCCTTCCCGTATTTCAACACCCATGTCTTCTCGTCCTGGGCTACCAGCAGCCCCACAAAAGCGGCATCGTACTGTGGGCGCGCGAGCAGCAACATATCAACCCACCGCCCCGTTGGACGGTCCATTTTCTCGATCTTCTCCGCCGCCGTGAAAATCGCCCGCATCGACCCGTGAGTCTCGCGCATGGCTCGCATTAGGTGAACGAGTGTCTGATCGCCGGGGCTTGACGATCGCACGGCCGCCGCGGCAGCTTCAATGGCGGACCAGACGGGACGCGCCACGGCGTCGTGGTCAAAAACGCCAGTATCAAGATCCCGAACAGCCTTGCCTGGGTCAAAGCACCTTGGGTCAACGACCGGGGCTTTCGGACGGGCCGGTTTTGGTGTTTTCTTCTTCGGCATTGCCTGTGTCCGCTCTCGCGGCCAGCTACCGAGCCTTGGGCGAGCCCCAAATGACCCTGTCATTTTCGTCGAAGAGAAACAACTCCGGCCCGTCCTTGAACGCGTGCATCACAACTCGGGGCTTGCCATTCTCATCCGTGAGAACGGCTGCCGGCCCGTCCTTGTTCGTGCCCATCCCAACCCGGGGCTTGCCATTTTCGTCGCAGAGCCTCAGCCCCGGCCCGTCCTTGAGCGTGTGCATCACAACTCGGGGCTTGCCATTCTCGTCGAAGAGGGCCAGCCCCGGCCCGTCCCTGGTCGCCGACAGCCCAACCCGTACTTTCTCGTTCTCGTCGAGAAACCTCAGCCTCGGCCCGTTCTCGGTCGCGTCCAGTGCAACCCGGGCCATCTCGCTTTCGTCGAAGAGACTCAGCCCCTGCCTGTCCTTGTTCGCGACCAGGCCGATCCGGATCTTCTCTCTCTCGTCGAGGAGATTCAGTTCCGGCCCGTCCTTGTTTGCGGCAAGCCAAACCCGGGACTTGCCATTCCGGTCAGAGAAACTCAGCGCCGGCACGTCCTTCTTCGCGACCAGCCCGACCCGGGGCCCTCCGTTCTCGTCAAAGAGACTCAGCGACGGCCCGTCCTTAGTCGCGCCCAGCCCAACCCGGATCTTACCATTCTGGTCGAATAGACCCAGCACCGGCCCGTCTTTGGTCGCGCCCATCACAACCCGGGGCTTGCCATTCGTGTCGCAGAGGCGCAGCGTCGCCCCATCCTCTGATCCGCCCAGCGACGCCAGGGTTTCGCCTTTATCGTTCACCACGATGAAAGTTTTGGCGCGGACCTCATTGTTCGGCACGGGTGCGGTCGCGGTCCCTTGCGCATTGGCCTCGTAGCGCACCAGAGGGATCGCAAACAGACACGCCCCCGCGGTGAGAAGCAAGCCGGCCAGCAGCCTGCCGCTCCGACGCTTCTCACTGACCAGTGCGGCCTCCAGCCGTTCCACGCGCTCTTCGATCGTCATTGCAACTCTCTCCTCTAAGTAACCTAAGATGCGTTTTGTTGCTCAAGCCAACCTCTGCCCGTACGTCCAGTATACCAGCTTTGCCCGCCCGCGGCCCCGCGATCGAATCGGGCGGCCAAGTTGCTGCCGTGGGGGGCTCGCGCGCGGCGGACACTGGACCGAGCGCCGCGCGGGGTGGGCCATTGGGAGCGCGGGGTGGACGGAAATCCTCGCTCCGTGGACGAAAGATGGCGGCGCATGGACGCGGCGCGGCGGCGCCTGCTCGAAAGCGCGCTGCGCGAGCGCGTGGCCCAGGTGGCCCACCACTGGCGTGGTGGGTTCTGATGGCTGGCACGCGACATTGTGATCGCTCCCCGCCGCGTCTACACTTCCGCCGATGGACGTGGCCGAGTGGAAACAGCCAGAGAGCGAGCCCGGCGTGGCGGCGACGGCGGAAAACGCGGTCGTTTCGGCGCGCGACTTGCGCAAGGTGTATGCGACCGGCAGCGAACGGGTCCTCGCGCTCGACGGCATCAGTCTGGAAATTCCTGCGGGCCACTTCGTGGCCATCATGGGCGCCAGCGGTTCCGGCAAGAGCACACTGCTGTACGTCATCGGCGGACTGACGCCCCCGACCGACGGCACGCTGCTGGTCGAAGGGCAGAACCTCGCCGCCATGTCGGACCGCGCGCGGACCATCTTCCGCCGCCGCCGGTTGGGCATCATTTTCCAGGAATATAACCTGTTGCCGACGCTGACGGCGCGTGAGAACGTGGCGCTGCCGCTGCTGGTGGACGGACAGTCGCTCGGTGCCTGTCGTGCCCGCGTGGACGAGTTGCTGGCTAAGGTCCATCTTCAGCCGCGGGCTGACCACCGGCCCGATGCGCTCTCCGGCGGCGAACAGCAGCGGGTGGCCATCGCGCGGGCCCTGCTCAACGACCCGGCGATCATCCTGGCCGACGAACCGACCGGGAACCTCGACTCGAAACAGTCGGCCGAAATCTGGACGCTGCTGCGCCAGATCTGCGGCGAGCGCGGCAAGACCATCCTCATGGTGACGCACGAAGCGCACGGGGCGGCGTTCGCCGATCGCGTGATCGTGCTCAAGGACGGGCAGATCGTGGGGTCCTTTGAACCGAAAGGCGGCGGCGATGCGGCACTGGTCGCAAATCGCTACCAGGAACTGGCGGGCTAAGCGCGTCCGCACCGCCGGCGCGCTGCTGGCCATCGCGCTGGGCACCGGCGCGGTGGTCTGGGTGACGTGCTGCTACGAATCCGTCTCGCAGGCCATGTTGTCGTGGGCGGGGGGGTACATCGGCCGCAGCCATATCACGATTCAGTCGCCGCTGGGCAAGTATGACACGCTGCCGCAGCGAATCGTGGCAAAAATCGCCGCGCTGGAGGGCGTTCGATACGTCGCGCCGGTGCTCGTCGCGCGGCTCCCATCCGCGGCCGTGACGCGCGATCCGTACACGCAGCAAGTGGTCCCCGGCCCGACGATGCCGGACGTGGATTTCCACGGCATCGATCTGGAGCAGGAATTCCACGTCCGCAATTGGCCGGACAAGCTGGCCGCCGGACGGATGCTGACCGATGACGATAAGCTGGCGTGCGTGCTGGAGCAGTCGATTGCCGACGAACAGCACGTCGGCGTGGGCGACAAGCTGCTCGTGTGGGGCACCGGCGTGTCCGACGATAAGCCGACGGAGCTCGAGATTGTCGGACTCATCCGCCGCGAGCGCATCGCCCGCTTTCAGAAGGGGGTCGCCTTGCTGCGGCTGCCGGTGCTCCAGCAAATCGCCCAGAAGACCGCCCTGGTCAACGAAATCGACGTGGTGCTCAGCGATCCCGGTGGCGGAAAACTCGAGCACGTGCAGCAGGCGATCCACATCGCGATTCGCGTGGACGCGCCGAAAGTGCTGATTCGCAGTGCCGTGTCGCGGATGGAGCGCATCCGGCTGGCGCAGCAGCAGGAGCAAGTCGTGCTGGTGCTGCTGAGCTGCGTGGCGCTGCTGACAGCACTCTTCATCATTCTCAGCACGCTCAGCATGGGGATGATCGAACGCATCACGCAGCTCGGCCTGCTGCGCTGCATCGGCATGAAAGCGTCGCAGCTCGCCGGGCTCGTGCTGGCCGAGGTCCTGCCGCTGGGACTGCTCGGCGTGGCGCTGGGCGTGCCCGTCGGACTTGGTCTCACCCGCCTGACGGTCTGGCTTGTGCCGAAGTACGTGGGGGCGTTCATGGTCAGCGGCTGGGGCCTCCTGCTGGCGTGCGGCGCCGGCCTGGCGACGACGCTGGTGGC
>JAGVEP010000387.1 GCA_020058145.1 Phycisphaerae bacterium
CGCGGCCCTTCCGGCGGCCGAGTTATCCACAACCGTGCTGCGCCGGCTGCGGGGCCGCTCCGCACGGTCATGGATAACGTCGGGAACCGTATCAGGGAGGGGGGTTTGACGCACTCGCTGGCGCTTCGTGTTCTGACGGACGCGCTGGCGCGGCTCTGCTTGCCTCGTTGCCTTCGTCCCTCCGTCCCTCCGTCCCTTCGTCCCTCCGTCCCTCCGTGCCTTCGTGCCTTCGTGCCTTCGTGCCTTCGTGCCTTCGTGCCTTCGTGCCTTCGTGCCTCTACTATGTCCCAATGGCTTCCGTCCGCCTACAAAACGCGACCAAACAATTCGGCCCCCGCGTCGTGCTGGCCGACGTGACGCTCGAATTGCACTCCAATCAAACCGCCGCCCTCGTCGGAGCCAATGGCGTCGGCAAGACCACGCTCTTCAAGCTCGTCAGTGGGCAACTCACGCCCGACACCGGCACCGTCACCCGGTCAAAGGGCCTCGAAGTCGGGTATCTGGCGCAGGAACCGGATATCACTCCGGGCCTGACGCTGCGCGACGCCGTCGCCGAGGCCTTCGCCGACCTGATGGCGATGGAATACAAGTTGCACGAGCTGTCCGAGCAGATGGCGGCGGCCCACGACCGGCCGGAACTGCCGCAGCTCATGGCACAGTACGACCGCCTGCGGGCGCGCTTCGAGGCCGCGGATGGCTATCGCTTCGAGCAGCGGCTCAACGAAGTCCTCGGCGGTCTTGCTTTCACGTCCGCCGACTGTGACCTGCCCGTGAGTGCCCTCTCCGGCGGGCAGAAGTGCCGCGCGGCACTCGCCAAACTGCTGCTGCAGGAACGGCAGTTTCTCCTGCTGGATGAGCCGACGAACCACCTGGACATCGACGCGGTCCGCTGGCTCGAGAAGTTCCTCGCGGGCCATCACGGCGGAGCCGTCATCGTCTCGCACGATCGCTACCTACTCGACCGACTCGCCGAGCGGACGATTGAGGTCACCGCGGGGCTGCCGACGGCCGGGAACGCCGGCGGCCGGGTTGAATCGTACCCCGGCAACTACACAAACTACGTCGCGGCCCGCGAGGTCCGCCGCCTGACGCAGGAGCGGCAGTACGAAAAGGACCGTGAGTTCATCGAAAAGGAGCGCGACTTCATCGCACGGCACCTCGCCGGCCAGCGGACGAAAGAGGCCCAGGGCCGCCGCACGCGGCTCCAGCGCCGCATCGGGGCCGGCGAGTTTACGCTCGAAAAGCCGAGCGACAAGCAGGCAACGAGATTCGAGTTTGCGGACACGGCGCGCAAGACCACGGTGGGCAAGGAACTCCTCCGCGTCACCGGGCTGCGCAAGCAGTACGGCGAGAAAGTCCTGTTCGAGAACCTCGAACTCACCGTGTTCAGCGGCCAGCGCCTCGGGATCACCGGCCCGAACGGCACCGGCAAGACGACGCTGCTCCGCGTGATTCTCGGCACCGTCAAGCCCGACGCCGGCACGGTCTACGTGAATCCCGCGGTGCGGATCGGCTATTTCGCGCAGGATGCCGGCGATCTGGACCCCGAGCGGACGATCGTGCAGGAGATCATCGAGCTGCGGCCTGGGTTTCTGGAGCGGGACGCCCGCCACTACGCCGCCCGGTTCCTGTTCACCGGAGAGGAGCCTTTCAAGCGGCTCGGGCAACTGTCGGGTGGCGAGCAATCGCGCGTCCGGTTCATGAAATTGATGCTGACGGCGCCGGACGTTTTGATTCTCGACGAACCGACGAACCACCTCGATATCCCGTCGCGCGAGGCCCTCGAAGCGGCGCTGCTCGATTTCGCGGGCACGATCGTTGCCGTCAGCCACGATCGCTACTTCCTCGATCACATCGCCGAGAAGCTGCTGGTCATGCGCGTCAGCGACGTACGGCTGTACTCCGGGAATTACTCGTACTACATCGCGCAGGTCGAACAGGCGCGCGTTACCGATGAGGTGGCCCGCGCGGCGGTTAAGGAAGCCGATCGCCGCGTGAAGTCCAAGAGCCGAGGTGTCGCGCGCGGCTCAAGCGCGGCGGCGCGCAAAGCCGGCCCGCGTTCGCCGCTGGCCAGGCTGAAGCTCGAGGAGTTGGAGGTCTACATCGCCGACCGTGAACAGCGCTTGGCGAAAGTGCAGGAGCGCTTCGGCGACGCGGCCGTCTGCCGCGACCCCGGCAAGCTGGCCGCCCTGCAAATGGAATTCGAGACGCTACGACAGGAACTCGCGGAAGCGGAGGGGGTTTGGCTGGAGAAAGCGGAAGACGCGTAGGGCGGGGGAGGCCGTCAACTCCCGTGTCCATTTCGCGGAATCGGCTTGCCGTCGCGGGTGATTACGTCCCGCCTTTGGTACACAGCCTTGCCTTTGAGCTTCTGGGCTGCGTTTTTCACACCGAACGTGTGTGTTCGACCGCCGCCGGAGGTGCCGGCACCGCTCTTCTCGTACTTCCAGTCGGTTTTCTCAAGATAGACGATGTCGACGCGCCAAACGACGACGGGCTTGCCGGGCTCGAGGGTCTGCGTGGCGTCGACCAAGTAACGCCAGATGACGTACCAGCCGGCATGGTCGTAGTGGGATTGGATGGCCCACGAACGTTTGCTGGTTTTGCTTTCGAGGCAATGCTGTGGATTCGTCGAGTTCCCCGTGCCGCGCCGGCGTAAGTCCGGGAACCGCTGTTGAGCTGTATCGGTGTTGCGGTTCTTCTCGTAGTTGCTTACGGCGTCGAGCGCACGCGTGGCGTAGATCCCGACGATCGCGCTGAATACGTTGGCCTGCTCGTAGTAGATATCCACGAGTTCGGCCAGCTCGCGCTCGATGTACTCGATGGCGCGCCGGATGGCGGCGAGGTCGAGCCCCACGGGCAGCGGGACCGCTGTGTCAAAATCCTCCCTGCGGGGCACTCTAACCTTCTCCGTTGAGCTTGAGCCGGGCCAGGGCTGGAATGGCCGCCGTTGCCAACTCGAAGTATCCCAGATTGCTCTCCAACCCGATGCTCCGTAAACCACACGCCGAGGCCGCGGCGATAGTCGAACCGGAGCCCATGAACGGATCGAGAATCACGCCCTCCCCCAGCGGTAGCGCTGCGCGTACCAATTGGCGTAGCAAGTGCTGGGGCTTGAGCGATGGATGCGGCGCCAACTCGCGCTCCGGCTTCCGCGCCGGTGATGCATAGACCAAGTCTCGAAACGGCTCGTCATCCGATATGCGCCGCAGTCCGCCCGTTTTCCATTTGCGCAAATTGTCCTGCACGCGGCCTTCACAGGGCTTGCGGAAGAGCCCCCACGGCTCCCAGCACGACCGTGGCATCACCGACACTTGCGCAAACTCGC
>JAGVEP010000145.1 GCA_020058145.1 Phycisphaerae bacterium
GCCGCCCGGCCGTTGCTCACGCTCGATCCAGACGCGGTGTGGACCGACGCCTACAACCGGCTCATCGAGCTCGGTCCGGCCAGCCTCACCTATCTGCTGAACCGGCCCGCGATGACGCAGCCGGCCGCGCCGGATGACCTGCGGGTCCTCGTGCACACGTCGCTCATCCGCGCCTTGGCTGACCCGCAGACGAGTCCGCCGCGGCTGAGCGCCAGCTGCCTGGAGACGACGCTCGATCTGCTGCACTTCGATCTGAAAGTGGACGGCGCGCCGCTCGGCACCGTGGCGATCTTCGAACGGGAGGTCCCCCGCGCGTGGCCGGACCTCTACCCGGCGGATTTTGACCACCGCCGGGCCGCGCGGGTTGACGTGGAGGCCGACCGCCGGGCGCTGCAAACTTGGTGGCTGACCCACCACGACACGCCCGCGGCGCTGCTGACCCAGCGCCGTCTGCAACCGCAACCCGGTCTGCTTTGGCGGCTGCTCGCACGGCGGTATGCCGATCGCTGGCAATATCAACCGGAGCGCAGCGCCGTGCTGTGTGCGGCGGCGGCGGCGCCGGAGCCCACGCTGCTCAAGTCTCAGGAGCCCACGCTGCTCAACCTGTCGACGACGGACTACAACCTGGTGCGCGCCGCGTGCATCTGGCTCGGCGGCAGCTCCGCGGCAGATGTCGAGGCGCGCCTGATCGACCTGTTGGCCGCTCCGTCCGCGGAAGTAGCGCACAACGCGCGGTTTGCGCTGGATTACTCGCGCAACGAGCGGATTCAGGCGGTTTTGCGCCGTCACCCGCCATAAGTAGGGACAGTCACGAATGGCATTAAGATAAGCAATAACCACTTGTCATAAATAGAGTTGCAATCGCCGGCGCGAACAGCGGACCGCCGTGGCCACGAGTAGAGGCGTTCAGCCGCACAGGGAAAAGAGGCGCAGGACAGATTGCCAGCTCACGCCCTTATCCGGGGTCCCTGCGCGCGGGAGTCCGTAACTCATTTTGCGTAAACCACTTATCGCTATCTTAATGCCATTCGTGACTGTCCCCGGTTTCCCGGTTAAGAGCGTGCTGAACGAGCTGCGCCGCCGAGCGGTGCAGATGCTGCGCGACGAGCGCGCTGCTGCGGCTCGGCACGCGCTCGTTGACCCGAACGCGCTCAACGCGCTGCGGGGCTCAAAGGCATGTCCCGCAAACGAGTTGCGCGCAGCGCCGCCGGCAGAATTGTGCGTGCTCGTGCGCAATTTGGAACAACTCGAGGCGGCGCTTGCCTGGCAAACGGCCGCCGCGGGGACCGTGTACTGCGACTTCCACGACGTCGGGGACTACCTGCGGGCGGTAGAGCTCGCCCGCGCGGCGGAACGGCGTATCGCGCTGGCAACGCCGCACGTGCTGATGCCGGATGAAATGGGTACGCTCGACCGAATTGGGGCTGCGCAGCCGG
Organism: Phycisphaerae bacterium; assembly: GCA_020058145.1. GTDB lineage: Bacteria > Planctomycetota > Phycisphaerae > UBA1845 > Fen-1342 > JAGVEP01. Next base: position 1,437 of record JAGVEP010000145.1, read on the forward strand.
ATGCCGCGCTGGTTCGCAGCCTGGGAGCGTTGCGGCGGCTGCGGGCCCGCCCGCCGGACCTCACCTTGATCGGTGATTACCCCCTGAACGTGGCCAATGATCTCACCGCGGCTCTGCTCGCCGATTGGGGCCTGGCGCGCCTGACGCCGGGGCTCGACCTGAACTGGCCGCAATGGCTGGCCCTACGGCAACATGTGCCCGCCGAGCGGCTGGAAGTGGTTTAGCACCAGCACGTACCACTGTTTCACACCTGGCACTGCCTGTTCGCCGCCGCGCTATCCGACGGCCCGCGCTGCGGGGACTGCGGGTGGCCTTGTCGCAGCCACGACCTGGCGCTGCGCGACCGGAACGGCGTGGCGCATCCGGTGTTGGCCGACGCACTGGGGCGGAGCACGGTTTTCCATGCGGCGGCGCAAACCGCGGCCGAGCACGTTCCGGCGATGCGGGAGCTCGGTTTGCGGCACTTCCGCGTCGAATTGCTGCGCGCGAGCCCGGACCAAACACGTGGGCTGCTCGACCTGTACGCACGCCTGCTCGACGGTCTGATTGATCCGGCGCTGACGGTTCGACATTTGCGGGCCGTGAGCCCCGGGGGCGTGACGGCGGGAACATGGGCCGGACAATAGCACCCGGCCGAGGGCAGTATGGGAATTCGTCCGAATTCTAGTAGCCACGGCCGGCGGGTGTGGTACGCTTAGCGCAGGTGCCTTGACAGAGCCCGCCGATCCGGGAGATCGGCGGGACTGGAGGTGTCCCATGCTCGAACCGACCACCAGCAGCGTCCTCCTCATCACAACCGCTATCACGCTGATCGGCCTGTATTGGGGCGCGCTGATCCTCGGCGGCGGGCTGCTCCTGGTGTCTGTGCTGGGCGGACTTGGTCACCACCATGCGGATACAGACGCCGGCACCGTGCCCCACCACGATGCCGGCTCCGACTCCGACTCCGCCCACGCCGCGCATGATGCCGCCGCCATGAGCACCTGGTTCTCGCTGCGCTTCGCGGTTTTCTTTCTCGCCATGTACGGCGCGACGGGCGTGATTCTGACCTACCTGTCGGGCGCGAGCACTTGGATGGTGTTTTCGCTGGCCCTGGTCATCGGCCTGGCTGTCGGCCAGGGGGCGCATCAGACCTTCCGGTTCGTCCGCCGCACGTCCGGCGACAGCACCCCGCGCACGCTGGATTACGTGAATCGTCTGGGTCGGGTCACCATTGCGGTGATTCCGCCAGAGCAGGGCGAGGTCGCGCTCGAGGTGCGCGGCACCGAGCGGTTCGTGCCCGCGGTGGCTGCGGAACGCACCGGGTTTGACGTTGGCGACGAAGTGGTCGTCGTGGATTATCGTGACGGCGTGGCCCACGTCACGCGGCCGATCGGAAAGACGTGACCTCTGCATTGGGAGGAACTGCAAAATGAACGCATTCATCGTCCTGGCGGTCGTAGCCCTGGTCCTGCTCATCATTCTGATCAGCATCATCGCGAAATTGATCGTCATCGGAGAGCCGAACGAGCTGCTGATCGTCACCGGCGGAAAAGGACGGGACGGCCTCGGCTACCGGACGCTCATCGGCGGCCGGACCCTGGTCATTCCGGTGTTCAACTCGGTGTCCCGCCTCAATCTGCGCAACATGCAGGTGCCGCTCGAGGTCAAAGCCCAGTCCGGCGGCGGACGGATGATCCCCATCACCGTCACGGGCGTCGCCAACGTGAAAGTCTCGTCCGACCCGGTCGAGCGGGGCAACGCGATTGAGCGTTTTCTCGGTCAGCATACCGACGACCTGCAACGGGTGGCGCGCGAGACACTCGAAGGCGGGCTGCGGGCCGTGATCGGCAAAATGACCCCGGAGGAGATCGTCAGCGACCGCGACAAGTTCGTGGCGACGGTCATGCGCGAGGTTTCGGACGATTTCCGCAAGCTCGGTCTGCTGATTGACAGCGTGGTGATTCAGAACGTACACGATGAAGAGGAATACCTCGTCTCGATTGCCCGCAAGGCCCGCGCGGAAGTGCTGTCCCTGGCGCGTAAGGCTGAGGCTGAGCGTGCCGCCGAAGCGGTGACCAAGGAGGCCGAAGCCAACGCCAGCGCGCGGAAGGCCAAGGCTGAACGGGATGCCGAAGCGAAGGTGGCCGAGGCCGCCGGGCGGCAGAAGTCGGAACAGGCCCGGCTGTCTGCTGACAAGTTCGTCGCCGAGGCGGAAAACGCGTTGCGGATTCGCAAGGCCGAACTGGCCCGTGAGGCCGCCATGGCGGAGGCCGAACAGCAGAAGGCGGAAGGTCTGGCGGAGCAGGCGCGCCTGTCGGCTACCGAGGTCGCCAAGGCTATCGCCGATCGCGACTCCGCCCGCGCCAAGGCCGAGGGCGACGCCGCCAATACGGCGGAGCGCGGCAAAGCCCGCGCGGCGGCCATCGAGCAAGTCGGAATGGCGATTGCGAAGCACCCGGAAGCGCTCAAGGTCATGCTCGTCGAGATGCTGCCGACCATCGTTAAGGAATTGGCCGCGACCATCCAAAACGTCGACCTCGGACACGTCACCGTGATCGACAGTGGCAATGGTCAAGCCATGGCCGGCGTCGCCCTGAGTCGCGCGAAGATGCTCGCCGAGTCGCTGGGAGCCGTAGAGTCCATCCTCGGCATTGACCTGCGCGCGCTGTCGCAGAGCATCGCGCAGAACGTGGCGGGCAAGCCGACGGTGGTAGCGGTCGCGGCGGCGAAGTAGCGCACGACGGCAATACCGGGCGCGCCGGGTCCGCGAAATCAATGGGACTGCCTGCGGTCTACCGTCGGCGCGGCACGAGCGTCGCCAACGCGGCAAGCAGTACGAGGCCGCTCGGCTCGGGGTTCAGCGCGATGGCAAACAGGGCGCCCGCGCTGATAGCGGAGTAGCCCAGTCCCGCGGGCACCTGGTCGATGTCATGGTTCGCGGTGCCCCAGTGCACGATCGACCCGTCGGTGCGCAGCGCTATGCTGAAATACTGCCCGGCGTCGACCGCCACGAAGTCGTGCCCGGCCGGCACATTGAGCACTCCATGGGCACTGTTTCCCCACGCGGCTAGCGAGCCATCGGCGCGCAGCGCCACGCCGTGATTTAACCCGAGCGCCACCGCGGTGAAGTCGTTTTCCTGAGGGGGTGGCGGAAACGAATAGCTGCCCCATTGCACCAGCGCGCCGTTGGCGCGGAGCGCTACATTGGCTGTCCCGAGTGCCAACTGGCAGGAGATCGCAACGAAATCGTGGCCCGCCGGAGTATCGGTCACCGCACCCCAGGCGGCTAGCGAACCGTCGGTGCGAATCGCGAGACTCTGCGCACCGCCGGCGGCGATCTTGGCGAAGTTATTTCCCGCCGGTGGTGAGGCCTGGCCGGAGCCGTTGAACCCCCAACCTACGATGGACCCGTCCTGTTTGAGCGCGAGCCCATGGAAGCCACCCCCCGTCACCGCCACGAAGTCGTAGCCCGTTGGCACATCTAACTCGCCATGCCAATCAAGACCCCATGCGACCAGCGAGCCATCGGCGCGCAAGGCGTACGCCTGCAGGCCCCCAGCCGCGATTGCAGTGAAGTCAGTGCCGGGTGGGATGCCCGAAACCTCGCCTTGGGCATCATCGCCCCACCCGAGGATGGTTCCTCCGGGTGCCGCAGCCACAAGGCAGATGACGCCCACTGCGAGCATGCCCCAGCCACGATCAGATGCAATAATCCTCGACATGGTACAAACGCCTCCCTTCATTACAGACCCCGGATGGCGCCGAGTCAGCGCTACGCCGCGCCCGACGATACCCCGCGGGATTGGTCCCGGCGGTCGGCATCACCTGGGCATCCAGAGGACTATTCTACCATCTCCGCGGACACGGTGGAAGCCCAAAAATCGACCCCGAGCAACGCTAGACACTGAGATTCTCGGCCCGTCGGGCCGGACGCGCCGCACGCGCCAGCAGCGGTCGCACAACAGTGCGCAAATAACCCCGCGTCTGTTGCGGCGCCAACCCGACATAACGCTGCGGATCAAGGACTTTCGGCCACTCCATGCCGGCGAACTCGGGGTCGGCCTTGAGCCGGTCGAGTAAATCACTCGGCGTGCCACAGTACTTGAGCTGCATCCCGGCACGTTGGGCGTGCTGCCGGATGCGCTCGTGCAGGGCCTGCCGATCACCGCCGCGTGCGACGGCCGCCATCAGGATGTCCTCAGTGGCGATGAATGGCAGTTCGGCCGCGATGTGCGCCTCGATCATCGCGGGATAAACGACGAGGCCGTCCAGGATGTTGTGCAGCAGGATCGCCAGCGCGTCGGCGGCGAGAAACGCCTCCGGCACCACCAGCCGCTTGTTACTCGAATCGTCGAGGGTACGCTCGAACATCTGGGCCGCGAGCGTCATCGGTGGCGAAGTGGCCAGGCTCAGCAGATACCGCGCCAGACCGGTCGCGCGTTCGCAACGCATCGGGTTCCGCTTGTAGGGCATGGCCGAGCTGCCGACTTGCTTGGACTCGAACGGCTCTTCGATCTCCTTCAGCATCGCGAGCAGGCGAATGTCGTTGCAGATCTTGTGTGCCCCGGCGGCAAACGACGCCAGCGCGGCGATAATCTCCAGGTCCACCTTGCGCGAATACGTCTGCCCGCAGACGGGATAGCACGCGTCAAACCCCAGCTTTCGCGTAAACAGTCTCTCAAGCCGTCGGACCTTGGCGGGGCTGCCCAGGAGCTTGAGAAACGACGCTTGCGTGCCCGTCGCCCCGCGCAGACCGCGGCATTTCAGTCCGTCGCGCAACGTCGCGAATTGCTCTACATCGCGCACGAGGTCCGCCAGCCACAAGCAGCCGCGTTTGCCGACCGTCGTGGGCTGGGCGGGCTGAAGGTGCGTATAGCCGAGCGTCGGCAAATCCGCGTAGCGCTCGCAAAAATCCGCCAAAACCCGGATGGCCTCCAACAGCCGCCCGAGCAGGATGTCCAAAGCCTGTCGGGTGAGCAGTAGGTCGGCGTTGTCGACCACGTCCATGCTTGTCGCGCCGAGATGGATGATGCCGCGCGCGGCGGGGGCAGCGTCAGCAAAGGCGTGGATATGCGCCATCACATCGTGGCGGGTTTCGCGCTCGTAGCGCGCGGCGGCGGCGAAGTCGATGTCATCCACGGCGCGGCCGAGCGCACGGACCTGTTTCGCCGTGATCGGCAAACCCAGCTCGTGCTGCGCTTCCGCGAGCGCTACCCAGATGCGCCGCCAAGTCGAGTGGCGGGATTGCGGGCTCCAGAGCCGCAGCATCTCCGCGGAGGCATAGCGCGCCGCGAGGGGATGTTCAAAGGTTGCGTGGGGCTCTTGGTGGGCGGTGCCCACGCTACGGGGCTCTTGGTGGGCAGTGCCCACCCTACGGGACTCTTGGTGGGCGGTGCCCACCCTACGGGACCGCATGGGCGTCACTCCTCCAGGGCTTGCCGCACGTCGTTCACCAGATCCTCGGTCGCCTCCAGTCCGCAATGCAGCCGGATGATCCACTGCGGCTGGTCCGGGTCCGGAGCAAATAGCTCGCTGGCGTCGCCCGCGACCACGAGGCTCTCGAAACCGCCCCAACTGACGCCGATGCTGAAGACGCGCAGACGGTCCATGAAGCGGTGGACGGCGGCTTGCGACTGATCGCGGAGCGTGAAGGCGAACAGGCCGCCATAGCCGTGCAGTTGCTTCCGGGCGATCGCGTGGTTGGCATACGTCGGCAGACCGGGGTGATAAACCCGCGACACCGCCGGGTGCTCCGCCAGCAGTCGGGCGATGGCGAGGCCGGTCTTCTGGTGCTGTTCCATCCGCAAGGGCAGCGTGCGTAGCCCGCGGATCAGCAGCCACGCCGCAAAGGGGTCGGCGGACGCGCCGAGCAGTTCCCCCTCAGCATTGATCTTCTGCCGCAGCATTTCGTCGCGACCGACGACCACGCCGCCGACCGTGTCGCTGTGGCCGCCGATGTACTTGGTCGCGCTGTGCAGCACGAGGTCGATCCCGAGTTCCAACGGGCGCTGAAAGTACGGCGTGGCCCACGAGTTGTCGAACAAGGTCACGATGCCGCGCTGGCGGGCGGTCGCGACGATCGGCGCCAGGTCGATCACGTCCATGCGTCCGGTCGTGGGGCTCTCGAGGTAGATGGCGCGAGTCTCATCGCGCAGCGCGTCGACGAACGCCAGCGGGTCGGTGCCGCGCACGAACGTGGTGGTCACGCCAAAACGCGCGAGGTAGGTCGTCAGGTACGTCCGCGTCGGGGAGTAGCAGTCGTTAACGACGACGACGTGCGTGTCCGCGGACAGCAGCGCGCCCAGGGCGGTCGTGATGGCCCCCATCCCGGATGCGAAGCAGCGGCACCAAGTGCCGTTTTCGAGCCGTGCGAGCTTGGCTTCCAGAATCGCGGTCGTCGGGTTCGCCCGCCGGGTATACATGAAATGTGGCGCGTTGGGCCGGTCGCGCGCCGCCCAGGCCTCGGCATCGGGGAAGACAAACAGCGAACTTTGGTAGATCGGCGGGGCCGCGCCGCCGCCGTGAGCGAGACGATGCTCGCCGTAGTGCTGGCACAAGGTCGCGAAATCACCGCTTTGCCGCGGGTCACTGCTGCGTGCTGCGTGCTCCAAGCCTAGCTCCTGCCGCCCCGAGAAACACTGCGGAAACGTTCCCCGTTTTGCCGCCCGCGGTCAAGCCGGTGGTTTGGTGGCCCGCGGGGCGAAGAAATCCACATTGGGCAACAGGTCCGCCGCGCGATGGAACACAATTTCGCTGAATCCAAGCGCCCGGCACGCGAGCGCCGCGCGCTGCGGCCACGAGCGGACGCCGGCGATCGCCTCGTATTGGCTGCCGAGCCGCCGCCGCACACGCCGCAGGCTCGGCGGAACCGGAAAATCGCTGCCGAACAGCAGTTTGTGATGCACGTGCGGCCGTCCCGCCAGCCGCCGCAGGTACGGCGATTTTGGCCACGTTACCAGCGCCGAGATGTCGGCGTAGAGCGGTGCGGCGGCGAACTCACCGGCCAGTGCCGCGAGCAAGAGCTCGTGCGAGCCGTCGCCGCCCCACGGCAGGACCGACGTGGCGACGTGGGCCACGATCACGGTCGGCATGTGGTCTTCACGCCGCAATTGCTGCAGGACCTCCAGCACCGGGCGAATCGAGCGGTGGGCGGGACACTGCGTGGTGAGCGTGAATTCCTCGCCGCAGTGGATCAGGATGGGCAACCCGAGTTCCGCACAGCGCCGCAGGACGGCCAGCGTTCGCCGGTCGGTGACGTCGATGTTGTGGTGCAGGGGAATCCACTTCAGCAGGCACGCGCCGGCGGCGAAGACCTCCTCGATACACGTCACGGCGTCTGGGCGATACGGGTGTACGGACGCCCCGAACAGAAACCGCTCGGGATTTCGCCGGCATACGTCCCGAATGAGGCTGTTCGACGTGTAAATGTCGTTGCCGAACTTGTCTCCGCGCCGCGGCAAGGGTGGACATCGTCCCTCATCATCATGCACCGCATCGAATGCCAGCAGGACATACCGCTCGATCGGGGCCGTCGTGCCGCCCAAATGTCGCTGGAATTCCTCACCCAGCCGCCGGTCCAACGCCGCGCCCGGCGGCGGCAGCCGCAGGAACCACCGCGCCAGGCGCCAATTCCAGCGCTTCACCGCGCGGTCGGATACGCAGGAATCGAAATCGGTGGGCCGCACGGTGACCGTGCGACGTGCCGCAGCGTCCCCGGTTGGCTGCTCAAAACTGAACCGGTCGGCGACCGTCGCGGCCAAGCGCGAAAACGTGTAATGACAGTGGACGTCAACGATCATCTTTGTCCCCGCGGTCCGCCCAGTGCGCCAGATCGTCCGCCAGACTCGCGGGAGCTTCCTGACTGGCCCGCAAGGTGTACACGTCGCGCGGCGTGCTGCGTCCAGACCAGCGCAGCAAGAGCAAGGTAATGAGCACACCGGCCACAATCGCCGCCGCCA
>JAGVEP010000370.1 GCA_020058145.1 Phycisphaerae bacterium
CGCCGGCTGTTCCGCATCGCGCCGGAAGACCGCGGGCCGCTGCGGCCCGGCGAGGAGCAGGAACTACTCGCCTTCGCTCGGGCGCGCTTGCCGCGCATCGCCGAAACTCTCGCAGCGTTGCAGCAGCGGAACCCGCAGAAGTTCCGCGAGCGACTGGCGGAACACGCGCCACGCTTGCGGCACCTGCGGCGGATTTACGACCTGAATCCGCGGCTGGGCGACATCCTGCTGACGTATTCGCAGAATCTGGTCGAGATCGAGCGGTACAGCCGGGGGTTGGCGCACGGCCAAGCCACCTCGGCCGGGCGTGAGCAGCAAGTCGCGGCGTTGCGTGAGAGGTTGGCGGAAAACGTGCGGCTGGAGTGCAAGGGACTGGAGACGCTGGCGAGTCAGCTTGAAGATCAGCGGGCGGAGCGTACCGCCGAGCGGCTCGCTAGTCTCACCAGCGCCGACGTCGACCCGGCCGCGCTTCCGCCGCACGTCCGCGGCCTCGTGGCAACCTACCAAGACGCGACCACGGACGAGCAGCGGGCCGCGACATGGGAGGAATTGCGGACGGCGGCAGCGCAGCACGTGAACATGGCGATCGCGGCGCTGCGCGAACGGGCTGCGCACATGCAACAGCGTGCGGCAGAAGAGACCGATCATCGGCTGGAGCGGGTGCTGGACGGCCGGGGGCGTGGGGAGCATGGCGAGCCGCCACCCCGCGGCGAAAGAGGCGCTAGGTCTCGCGAAACACCGCGCTCGTAAAGAGCAGCACCTCGGTGGGCGGAGTTTTCCATGCGTCCGCGGGCAGGCCGGCCTTCTCGTCGCAGCACCGCGACAGAAAGGTCTCTTTGTCCAAATGATGTTCGACCGCGACCTGCGGCAGGAAGAGCCCGCGGCGGGCCCCCTGGCGGACGAGTACGCCGTGACGACCGAGTTCCAACTGGTCGAGGCTCTGCATGGGCTGCGGGGCTGAGAGGATCGACACTTCGATCTCGAGGTCGGCGAGTTCTGCCCGGCTAACGGGCGCGAAACGCGGATCATGCACCGCCGCCGAGAGGGCGGCGTGGCGGACGGCTTCGGCCAGGGGCAACTCCGGGTCCAGCGTGCCCATGCAGCCGCGCAGGCGCCGGAGTTTGTGCAGGGTGACGAAGACGCCGCCGTGCGAGTGCTCGTCCAGCGGCGGAGCCGGCACGTGCGCGGGGTCGAGCTGCTGGACGGCGTCGGAGATTACGGCTCGGGCGAACGCCGGCCAGGAGGCGGGCTGGGCCTGTGGTGTCATCAGCGTGACTCCGCTCGCGGAGCCCACCGCCATCCATCGCCGGACGATGGGTTGCGTGGCCCGCGCCGGGCCGCGGCTGTGTCGTGTCCGCGCTACCGCGTGCTATTGCTGTTGTTTCTTCTTGATAATGGTCAGCACGACCACGACCACAAGCAAGGCGATGATGATGATCCAGTTCATCGTGCTTAGATTCAGGAAACCCGCAAGGGGCATCATCATATGGTCCTCCATGTTCAACGCCGTCCGCGGTTGAGCTGCCACCTGTGACTGGTAGTAGATCGATCTGGATGTCCCCTGTCAACGGTGCGTCCGCGCACAGCGGGCCGCGCTGGAGATGCCCGCAGTCTCAGAAGCCTGTAAAGGGCGAACTGGCCATGTGACGGTTTTTCGTCCACACGATCGTCCCAGCGCGCGGGGCAAAAGGCGCCAAAAAAAACTCGACAATTGCGGTCCCAAGGGGTCTTGGGTGGTTGCAATCCGATAAGCGCGCATTATAGTTTATGCTGAATTGTGGGTATGGACGTGCGCGCGGCCGGCAGTGTGGGAGGCGCGCAGCCTGTCGTAGTCCGACGCTCGACCCTTGCGGGCCGGGCCGAACAGGTCGGTCATTTAGGAGACTTGCTCATGTCAAGACGACTTTGTCGGATGGGTCTGGTGGGCACTTTTGTGGTCAGCGTGCTGGCGGTCCCGGTGCTGGCGGACGAGGGACCGTCCGACGGCCAGCGCCAGGATATGGCGCGGCTGGAAGCGCTATTGGAGGCGCAACAGAAGAAGATCGCGGTATTGGAGCAGCAGGTGCAGGCCGCTGCGCAGGCGGACGTGAACGCGGCCCGCGTCGAGCAGATGAAGCAGCAGATTCGCGAGGTGCTCAGCGAGAAGGAATTCCGCGAGAGCCTCATGCCGTCGACGGTGCAAGCGGGCTACGACAAGGGCTTCTTCATCAAGAGCAGCGACGAGAAGTTCCTGATGAAGTTCAATGCCCTTATGCAGTTCCGCTGGACGCACTATTCAACGCGGAAAGAGAACCGCTACCTGCTCCCCGGCTTTCGGCGGCATGACCGGGACGGGTTCGACCTGGCGCGGATGCGCTTCACAATCGGTGGCTACGCGTACAGCAAGGATTTGACCTACCAGATTGAGTTCGATATGAGCTCGCCGGTCGGCTACAACGCCCGCCTGTTCTATGGCTGGGTCAACTACCGATTCATGGATGAATTGCAGTTCCGGGCCGGCATGTTTCGTATCGCGAGTACGCGGGCGAACTTCTACTCGAGTTCGAAATTCCAGTTCGTCGATTGGCCGACCATGGACGCGGTCTTCGGGCTGGGCTCCGGAACCGGCGTGCGCCTGTGGGGCCAGTTGTTCGAGAAGCGCGTCGAGTACTACCTGGACATCGTGAACTCGCTGAATACGCCGGCGACGCAGACGATCACCACCGACGAGAACCTCTATGCGCAGGGCCATGACAACAACCCGGCGATCGTGGCGCGCGTCGTATGGCACGCTCTGACCGGGGCGTGCAGCAATGGGTCGCCCGCCGTGAACGAGCATTTCGACGGTGCGGCCGACATCGAGCACCACACGGAGCCGGCGCTCGACTTCGGGTTCCACTACGCTTTCAGCGAAGACTACCACGACGGAACCATGCGAATTCCATTCACCCGGCAGGCCTTCTTCCGCGACGGCGGGTTCGGCCTGACCAGTTCCGAGGGGCTGCAGATCAACCAGTTCGGCTTTGACGCCGGCTTCAAGTACATGGGCTTCTCGCTCACTGGCGAGTATGTGCTGCGCGTTCAGGACGTGCGGGCCGGCGACCATCCGCCCTTCGCGCCGCTGTACCAGTTGACCGGCGACGGCTCGACCGCCCTGCAACAGGGCGCCTATGTGCAGGCCGGGTACTTCCTGCCCATCCCCGGGCTGGAGAACAAGCTCGAAGTCGTGACCCGGGTCGGCGGCGTGTCGGTCTTGGCCGGCGGCCAGGAAGGCACGTGGGATTACGGCGGCGGCCTCAACTACTACATCGAGGGCCACAAGGTCAAGATCCAGACGGACGTGACCAAGGTGTCCGAGGCGCCGATCTCCAGTGCGACCCACAGCCTGGCCAACGTCAACGACGATGCCCTGATTTTCCGCGTGCAGCTACAGGTGTGCTTCTAGTCCAAGCGTAGCGAACTCAAGACCATCATGAACCGTGGAGGAAATTGCATGACTCAGTCGTGGCTGCGGATGAAACGGACCCTCGTGCTGCTCGCGCTCGGCGGGGCCACTCTCGGGCTGTTCGGTGACGCAGGGTGCCTCTACCCCTACAACGCCGACTACTTCAACCTCTTTAAAGCCTCCGGGAACGCCGTCATTCAGTCCGTGTCCGACAACGTCTTCGCGAACATCGGCAAAGACTACAACACCATCGTTCGCACGCCGACGACCACCTTCGCCCAGGCGGTGTGGTCGAATTGGCTTGATTCCCGTATTCCGGACGATCTGCCGACGAATACGGTTGTGCAACGGTAAGTGCTCGCGGACGCTCGATCCGCGCAGTTGAGACTGCGGACTTGAGCAGCGCGAACAGCAGGGCCCGGTTAGTCGCCCAAGCGTGGCTTCCGGGCCCAGTTTTTTTGGAGCGTGTGCCGAGAGCAGCGCGCCAGACCGCCCGGCGGCACTCACGACGATGGTTCGATAGACTGCGGCAAACGCGAAGCGCGACGCTACCGCGGACGGACATCCGTCACGAGGGGCAAGTGGTCATAGACTTGGCCAAGCTCGTCATGGCATACGTCGAATGGCTCCAGGCCGCCCGCCTGTAGATCGGCCGCCGACATGGTGCTCGTGTCGAGTGCAAACGTATTCACCGCTTCGAGCACGCTGTCGCTGTAGATCACGAAATCGAGCCGACCCCGCTGGTATTTGGACGTATCGTCCCGCCAGGTCCAATCCTCCGGCCCGGCCACGTTGTGAAGCGGGTGGGCGTCCGTCAGAGGCGTGTCATCCCAGTCCGGGGGTGAATCGGGGCCGTAACGCGCCTCGTCGTGGATATCGCCCCAGAGCAGCGTTTGCACAGGCTCGAAACTGCCGACGATATTAAGGTCGCCGACCACCACACAGGGCGTGCCAAGGGGCAAATCGACGTTGCCGCCGGGCGTGCGCGCGTCGCGCAGCCACGCCACGAGCGCGTCGGCCTGCTGTTGCCGCAGGGGATCGTTCTTGGTCGCATCGCAGCACTTGAAGTGGTTGTTCAGCACGTACAAGTCGACTTTGAAACGGTCATCGGGCAGGTCGACGAGGGCCAGGGCGAGGTCGCGTTCGCCCGGCGGGGTCGTTTTTCGGGCGGTCATTTTCAGCGGGAAGCGGCTGACGATCACCGCGTCGCTGCCCTGCCAGGCGTGCCACGGCTGGTCCGTCGGCAGGGGACGAATGACGGCCATGATTTCAAGCACTTCATCGGCAGTCCACTTGTGGGAGCCTGGGCGGCCGCGCTCCTGTGGGTGCATGCCAATTTCCTGAAGCGCGAGGACGTCCGGGTCCAGCGACCGGACGATGCGGGCGAACTTCGCTGCCCGGTGCGGATCAACCGCCGGGAAGATGCTGTTCCATTTGACGTTGTACGTCACGACCCGCACGGTCCCCGCCGCGCGATCGAGGAACGTTCCGGTCGGTTGGCCCAGCGGGCGGGTGGGTTTCAGCCACGAGAGGTCCCCCACGCGCGACGCGGGTTCAGCCGCCGGCTGCGACGCCGGCGGGCGGCTCTCGCAAGCATTCAGTACGATCAGCACAATGGCCAGCCCGAGTCCGGCCGCGCGGATCGCCGGCGACACAACTCGAAAGCGTCGGTGTGACATGGTCCGGGTCCTCTGCGGGCCGCAAAGCGAGAATCATAGGCTACCCACAGCGCGGGTGCATCTCGGCCATATAATGCCGTCCATGCCAGAACTGCCCGAAGTGGAGACTATCGTGCGGAGCTTTCGGCCGCACCTCGAAGGGCGGCGCATCTGTGCGTTCCACTCGCGGTGGGTCAAGAACTGCCGGCCCAGCCATGTTGTGGTCCGCCGGGGCGCGGTCGGCCGGACCGTCACGCAACTCACACGGCGGGCGAAGTTCATCGTGTTTCACCTGCACGACGGCGGGTATCTCCTCGTCCATCTGCGTATGAGCGGGCGTTTAGCCTGGGCCGACCAGCCTGACTTTCGACCGGAGCACGTGCGCGCGACCTGGGACCTCGACGACGGTCACCGACTGCTGTTCTGTGATGCCCGGAAATTCGGCCGGATCACCTACACGCACGATCTCGCCGCCACGACCGCCGAACTGGGACCCGAGCCGCTCGCCCGCGACTTCACACCCAGCGTGCTCCGCGGACGGCTCCGCGCGCGGCGGCGGCAGCTCAAGCCGCTGCTGCTCGACCAGACGGTCATCGCCGGGCTTGGGAATATCTACACGGACGAAGCCCTGTTCCGCGCCGGCCTGCACCCGCTGACGCGTGCGGACCGGCTCAACGACGAACACGTGCGGCGGCTGCACGCGGCGATCCGTGAAGTGCTGCGTTTGGCGATCCGCAGCCACGGAACTTCGCTCGATTGGATTTATCCCGGCGGTTGGATGCAGCGACGGTTACTGGTGTACGGTCGGACCGGCGAGCCGTGTCGGCGCTGCGGCACGCCGATCGTTGGTCTGCGCATCGGCCAGCGCGGGACACATGTCTGCCCGAAATGCCAGCCACGGAAGGCTGAGTAGGGTGGGCACGGCCCACCGACTGAGTAGGGTGGGCACGGCCCACCGACGTACACGATAGCAAGACACGCTGGTGGGCCGTGCCCACCCCACGAAAATGTGCGGAATTGCCGGAATTCTGAGCCTCGCACCCGACGCGCCCGTCGCGGGCGACGTACTGCCCCACATGGCGGCGCAACTCGTTCACCGCGGGCCAGACGACGAGGGCTACTACGTCGATCCGCAACTCCGTTGTGGCTTTGCTTTTCGCCGGCTCTCGATCATCGACCTGGCCGGCGGGCATCAGCCGCTGGCCAACGAGGATCGCACCGTCTGGGTCATTTTCAACGGCGAGATTTACAACTTCCGCGCGCTGCGCCAGGAGCTCGAGGCCCGCGGCCACCGCTTTGCCACGCACACCGACACCGAGGTTATCGTTCATTTGTACGAAGACCTCGGCGCAGGGTGTTTTGCGCGGCTGGCAGGCATGTTCGCCATCGCGATTTGGGATGCCCGGCGCGGGCGCCTGCTGCTGGCCCGTGATCGGTTCGGTAAGAAGCCGCTGACCTACACGGTGCACGAGAATCGCCTGTATTTCGCCAGCGCGGCGAAGGCGATTCTGGCACTGCCCGGCGTGCCGCGTGAGCTGGACCCGCAGTCGCTGCACCGGTATTTGATTTTTCAGTACGTCCCTGCGCCGCACTCGATCTACAAGGGGTTTCACAAGCTGCCGCCGGGGCAGTACCTCAGCGTCGACGCGGGACGTGGTTCGGCCGGAGCCGCGCCCGCCCTGTCGCCGCAGACGTACTGGCGGTTGACCCCGCAGCGCTATGCGGGGAGCTACGCGGAGGCCAAGGAGCGGCTGGGCCAATTGCTGCGCGCCGCCGTCGAGAAGCGCCTGATCGCGGACGTGCCGCTGGGAGCGTTCCTGTCGGGCGGCATCGACTCATCCATCATCGTGGCGCTGATGCGCGAACTGGGTGTGTCGCCGCTCCGGACGTTCTCTGTCGGGTTCGCCGACCCAAACTACAACGAGGCGCCCCATGCGCGGCTCGTCGCCGAACACTTTGGAACCGAGCATCACGAGCACTTCGTGACTCCGCAGGCGCACGAAATACTCGACACCTTGGCGTACCACTACGACGAGCCCTTCGCGGACTCGTCGGCGATTCCGACGTACTACGTCGCGCACTGGACGCGGCAGTCCGTCACGGTCGCCCTCACGGGCGATGGTGGTGACGAAGGTTTCGCCGGCTATGACCGCTATCGGGCCGCGCAACTCGCCGCACGCCTCGACTGGTCGCCGCGGCCGC
>JAGVEP010000139.1 GCA_020058145.1 Phycisphaerae bacterium
GGCCGGCTGCGCGTGGCCTTGCCGATTCTGCGGACCGCCGCACTGGGCGGCCTGATTATCGCCGCCGCCCGGCCGCAGTCGCCGAACGAGTCGCGGCGCGTGGTCGTCGAGGGCATCGCCATCCAGATGGTGCTCGATCGTTCGACGAGCATGTTGGACCTCGATCTGGCCCCGCCGGGCGAGCAGCAGACCCGGCTGGATGTCGTGAAAGACGTCTTTCGGCGGTTCGCCACCGGCGGCGGACGCTTGCCCGGCCGGCCGAACGACCTGATTGGCATGATCCGTTTCGCACGCTATCCCGACAGCGTGTGCCCGCTGACGCTCGACCGCGACGTGCTCCTGGACGTGCTCGACCAGACCGACACCGTCCTGTGGCTCGACCAGCGCGGGCAGTGGCGCGGCAATCGCGAGGAAGACGCCACCGCGATTGGCGACGCGCTCGCCTTGGCCGTCGAGCGCCTGAAAGACCTGAAGCGAACTACGGGCTCCGGCAGCCAACTCGTCATTACGAGTCGCGTTGTGATTCTGCTCACGGATGGCGAGAACAACACCGGCATGATCGCGCCGCAACAGGCCGGCGAGCTTGCCGCCACGTATGGCATCAAGGTGTACACGATCATGGCTGGCACCGGGCAGCGGACGCCGTGGGGGGCACATCTGCCGCTGGACGACACGGATTTGCGAAAAATCGCGGAGGTTACGGGCGGCCAGTACTTTCATGCGACCGCTGCGGCCGCGCTCGAGCGGATCTACGCGGAGATTGACGCTCTGGAACGCACCAAAACGGAGGAACACAGTTACGTAGAGTGGCGGGAGCTGTCCTGGCCACTGTTGCTGGCGGCGTTTGTCTGTCTGGGTGTGCAAACGCTGCTCGATGCAACCGTGCTCCGGAGAATCCCGTGATCAGGGGTTCAGGGTTCAGCATCCGTTCCGGTGCCGTCTTCCCTTCGTGCCTTCGTGCCTCCGTGCCTTCGTGCCTTCTCTGTTGACCTTCGATGTCCAACGTAACTTTCGACAACTTGAACTGGCTCCACCTCCTGTGGGTCGCCTTTGGCGTCGCGGTGATCGGCGTCTATGGCGTCTGGCGCCGCCAGGTGGCGCTGCGGCGATTTGCCGCCGCGGCGCTGTTGCCGCGGCTGACTGCCGGCGTGAGCTGGACGCGCTCCCTGGTCCGGCTGGCCCTGACCGTCGTTGGCTTGACGGCGCTGGTGGCGGCCATGCTCGGTCCGCGTTGGGGCGAGCAAACCCAAACGCTACTCCGCCGCAACGTCGATGTGATGATTCTGCTCGATGTGTCACGCTCGATGCTGGCCCGCGACATTGCCCCCAATCGGCTGCAGCGCGCCAAGCTCGCGATTCGTGGCGATTTGCTGCCCACGCTTGGCGGTGACCGCGCCGGGCTGATCGCCTTCGCCGGCCTGCCGACCTTGGTATGCCCGCTCACGTCGGATTACGGGTTCTTCCGCCTCGCGCTCGATGATGTGAATACGCACAGCACCCCGCGCGGCGGGACGCTGATCGGCGATGCGATCCGCCGGGCTGGTGGGCTCTTTGCGGAAGACAAGGTCGAGAGCCACAAAGTGATCTTGCTGATCACCGACGGCGAGGACCACGAGAGTTTTCCCGTCGAGGCGGCGGCGAGCGTTTGGAAGGACGCCCAAATCCCGATCATCGCGCTCGCGCTCGGCGACCCGGAGCAGGGGGCCCGGGTCCCCGTGGAGGACGCCGCGAGCGACAAGTACCTCGAACACCAGGGCGAGGTCGTGCGTAGCCGAGCCGACTTCTCGACGTTGGACCAGGTGGCGCACGCTTCGCCGCAGGGCGTCTTCGTCGCCGTCGGCACCAGCAATTTCGATCTCGGCGACATCTACAGTCGCGTCGTCAAGTCCATCCGCGTGGCGGAAGACCGGGAGCAGCGACAGGTGCGGCAACCGCTGCAAGCGCACCCGTTCGTCGTGCTCGCGCTGCTGCTGGCGCTCGTAGACTCGTTCCTGCGTGACGGCCGGCGGCGTGCGGCGGGAGCCGACCTCCGCGTCGGCCGGCCCCTGCAGCGCGCGGGCGCAATTCTGCTGTTGGCGGTTCTGCCGGCCACGTTGCGGGCCGAATCGCCGCGTGAGCTGATCCAAAAGGGCAACGCGGACTACGCCGCCGGCCGCTACGCCGAGGCGCTCAAGAACTATCAGCAAGCTTCGGCGGCGGCGGCCGGTCAAACGCCGGAGGTGCTGCACGACCTCGCCGCCGCACAGTTCAAGCTGGGGCAGCTTGATGAGGCCCGCGACCTGTGGACACGCATCAAGGAATCGGGCGATGCGGCGTTCGAGGCCCGCACGCGCTACAACCTGGGAAATTGCGACTACGCCGAGGCGCTGAGCCGCGCGCCGCAGGACGCCAAGAAGGCCCTGGCGAAGCTCGCTGAGGCCGCGCAGCAATATCGCACCGCGCTGCGGCTAGACCCGACAAACACCGACGCCCGTGCCAATCTCGAATTGACGCAGCGGCTGAAGCAGCAGATTGAGGAGCAACAGAAGGACCAGCAGCAGTCGCCCAGTTCGCAGCCGCAGTCGCAGCCCAGCGATCCGAACCAGCAGCAATCCACGCAACCGTCCGAGCCGCAATCACAGCCTTCGCAGTCTCCGCAGAGTCAGCCGAACCAGCAGGATCAACAACAACAGTCGTCCGCCGACCAGCAGGACCCGAATCAGGCACAAACCCAGCCGTCGGAAAGCGAAGACGAGGAGCAGCAGGACCGCGAAGCACAAAAGAACCCGCCGCAGGAACAGCCGACCGAAACCCAGCCGGCCGCCGAAACGCAGCCAACCCCTGTGACCACCCACCCAGCGGGCGAGCCGCAGGAAGGCGAGCCGAAGGCTACGCTTCTGCCGCGCGAACAGGCGGAACGGCTGTTACAGATGATCCGCGATGCCGAGAAAGCCCGCCGCGAGAAGCTGGCCCGGGATCGCGCGGCCAAGCAGAAGCCGGTGGATCGGGACTGGTGATGACGGTCGGGTACCCAGGGAGGTCGCATGTACCGCCTGCCATGATACCACGCGGCGACTTTAGGGCACGACTCCTGCCGAGCCGCGCGCTGCGCGTGCCGCGCGTCGGGGTCAGAAGGAGGGAGCCCTAGCTGAGGCCCCGCGGGTGGACGGGGCGGCAAAAAAAGGGTGCCGCCGATCGCACAGGCGAACGGCGGCACGCGTCGTGTGTGGGCTGTGAAGCAGTCGAGACTACCGCTTGCGTCGCACCAGCAGACCGCCCAGCGCCAGCAAAACGGCCGACACCGGCTCGGGAGCGATGCCCGCGACGCGGAAGACCAGGAACTCGTCGTGGTTAAAGCCGTCGAATGGAACGGGAATTCCGCCGCCGCCCGGATCCTTGTGGCTGTCGTACCAGATCCAATTCGCGTAGGCCGGAATATTCGGCCGCGTGCCCCAGGGCGCCGCGCCATTTGTGTAACCCGGAGCCGTGCTGGGTGCGACCCACAGGTTGTTGGTGGTCGCATAATTAATCGCCGTGTCGACCTGCGTCTGCGTCGGCATCAGGCTGGCCGGCCAGGCACCCGGGGAGTACGGGTTGGTGGCCGCGAACGCGCCGGCCGGGAAGACCTCCCAGATCACGGTGTTCGTTTCAATGGTCGCACCGAGCGTCGTGTTCGTGAATACGCCGATGAAACCCTGCGCCACCCACTGATCCGAGGCGGTCGCCACGTACGTGAAGTCGGTGGGACTACGCCCCAACGCGGTGAAGTTGTAGGTGGTTGACCAGTTACTGCCGCCGCCAGCGAAGTAATTGGTTGCAGTCGAGTTGCCGTAATAGACGTCGAACTGGTTGTCGACGGTCAGGTACATATTCCAGTCGTCGGCCAACGCCGCGCCGCTGAACACGGTGCCTAGAACCGCCACGGCCAACAGACTCTTGCGCACATTCGTCATTTCAGACTCCTCCAAAAAAAACGGACAAGGGGACACCCTTCCGGCTCGGAAACAGCTCCCGTGCCGTGACTCACTTCTCCTGGTAGAGCACTTGGCGATTGCCGATTGGGCCCAAAACCGTGCTATATAACCCGTGATAGCGAATTCCTGCTTCATTGTCAATAGCCAACGCAAGAAAATGTGGATGTCTGGGTATGAGATTTTGACCTTCGGCATGTGGCAACGCCGTTTACGGGCAGGATCAAGCCCCCTGTGGCGTGCGGGCTCGTCCGCTGGCCCGCGGCGGACGTCAAAGACCGCAGGCGCCGGGTTTGGAATGGTGGCCACAAGTGCCGAGGCGTGAGGCGTGCTGTTGCAGCCCGTATTCCGCCCAGCGTTTGATGACGAGCGCCTCAACCTCGTCGGGCATCGTCTGCGGCTGCGGTCCGTGCGAAACACGCCTCGCGCTGGTCGGAGACCCACGCTCCCCATTGCAAGAAACACGTCCGATATTTCAAGGCCCGGGACAACGCGCGCACATGGGGCGCGCGGGGAACTTCACGCCACTCGTCAGCAGAAGTGTAGGGCGTCATCGACGCACTCTCTTCTTCGTGGTCAGTTGCGGGGCACATCTTCGTGCTTGACGGGGGACGCCACACGTAGCACCACCGGGAGAATGATCATCGGCACGCCACCGAATTTGAGACGCCGCTGAATGGCGTAGGCGGTTTCATTGTGCAGGAAGCGGTCCCACCAGCGCGGCTTGTCGAAGACGAGCGTGCCGGCGAAAACGACCGACTGCGGGTGTTGCTTAAAGACCTCCAGGCACAATTCGGACGCGGTTTCGACCACGTCCGTCCCCATGCGTGAGGCGGTTTGGGCAGGTTTGCCAGCCTTAGCTGCAATGGCGACGTATTTCTCCAGCATTTGCTCGGTGGACGAGGTCACGGCCTTGATCTGGTCGCCCCCCTTGAAAAACTGCGAGTCGATCGCGCCCACGGAGGCAAAGACCAGATTGTGAAACGTCTGCGGGAACAGCCGCAGCACGGCGAAGAGCATGTGCAGGCCCAGTCCGCCGTAGCTGCCGACGAGTACGATCGCGGTCGGCTTCTGATCGTCCCACACCGGGGGTGGCGGGCCGCCGCGCAACATGTCCGGCAGCTTCGCGAACTGATTGTCGAAGTCAGCGACCATTCGGCCGACTCCGCGGTAGTGGCGGTGAATCGCGACGCAGACCGCGATCAAGGCGGAGGTGATGACGACCGTCATCCAGCCGCCCTCGCGGAACTTCTCATAGAGCATCACTCCCAGAATGGACACGCACAGGCAGAACCCGACTCCGTGGACGGTCAGGTCACGCAAGGGGCGCGCGCCACGGCGCAGCGCGTCCTTGCAGAGGCGCAGCATGCCTAGTTGCGAAAGCGAGAACGTCAGAAACACGTTGATGCTGTACATGACGAGCAAGGCGCTGACGCTGCCGCCCGTGTACCACAGCGTGGCGAGCGCCGCGGCGCCCATCAACAGAATGCCGTTCTGGTTCGTGAGCCGGTCCGACAGCGCCGCGAACCGGCGCGGGAACCACCCGTCCGCGGCCATGTTCGCCATGATGCTGGGGCCGCCGATGAAACCGGTCTGCGCGGCGACGAACAGCAGCACGGCCTCCGAAGCGATGGTGACCCAGGCGAAAATCGGCCCCAGCGGCCATCCGCCCGGCCGAAACCCGCCCGCGAGAGCATTCGCCAGCACCGCGTTCAGCGTGCGGCCCTCGGTCGGACGCACGTCGGCGAGCATGTAGCAGATGAGCAGGCCGCCCGCGGTGAACGCGAGCGAGCACGCCATATAGAGCATCGTGCGTTTGCCGGTGGCGACCTTGGGTTCGCGCAGGATGCCGAGCCCATTGGAGACGGCTTCGATACCGGTATAAGTGCCCGCGCCCATCGAGTAGGCCCGCAGGAACAGACCCAACATGCCGACGACGCCGAGCGTCGCGAGACCGTCGCGGAAATCGGTCTGATACGCGTGCGCGACCGCCGGCAGGTGCGGCGCGTAGCGCAGGATGCCGCCGCCGATCAATAGCACGTGAGTCACGATGAATAGCAGGAAAATCGGGATGAGCACCGTGACCGATTCTCGCAGGCCGCGCAGGTTCATCACAATCAGGATCACCACGGTGACAAACTCAGCGGTGAGCTTGTAGGGCTGCCAACTCAGCGGCAGGAGGCTGAAGACTGCGTCTCCTCCGCCGGCGATCGAGGTGGTAATGGTGAGGGCGTAGTCAACGAGCAGCGCAGAGCCCGACAGGACACCGGCGGGCTTGCCGAGCAGCTTGGTGGCGACGAGATAGCCGCCGCCGCCGGTGGGGAAGTGCTCGATGATTCGGCTGTACGCGTAGGAGATGATGAAGACGGTCGCCGCCGTCGCGACAGCCAGGAAGATGCCCAGGTAGCTATGCGTGCCGAGCACGCGATAGGACTCTTCCGGCCCGTAAGCCGACGACGACAGCCCGTCTCCGCCAAGCCCGACCCAGGCCAGGAACGCCATCAGCGCGACTTTGTGGCGGAGCGAGGGGTCTTTGAAGTCGCGGGCCGGACCCATCAAGAATCGACGGGCGAGGCCCGCCGTCGTCTGTGGCAGATGGTCGGGCGTACCGTTCGGGTCAGCTATGGGGGGCGTTGGCCCTGCATCCGACATAGAGCGAAGGATTATACCCGCCCGGACCGGAGCAATGGACCCTGCCACGCCGGCCCTTTGTCGTTATCAGACTTTGCGAAGCTGATGCCCGAGCTTGTATTTCTTGGTCTCTAAGTACCGGCGGTTGTGCTCGTTAGGTTCCATTTCGAGCGGAAGTTGCTCGACGACCTCGAGGCCATACACGGTGAGACGACTGACCTTCTTCGGGTTGTTGGTCAGGATGCGGATCTTGTGGAGCCCCAAATCGCGGAGGATTTGCGCGCCGATCCCGTAGTCGCGGTGATCGACGCGGAACCCAAGCGCCTGGTTCGCCTCGGCCGTGTCCATCCCGGCGTCCTGGAGGCGATAGGCGTGCAGCTTGTTTTCTAAGCCAATCCCGCGGCCTTCCTGGCGCAAATAGACGACCGCCCCCCGACCTTCGTGGGCGATCATTTCCATTGCGGCCAGGAGCTGCTGCCCGCACTCGCACCGCGCGGACCCGAACACGTCGCCGGTGAGGCACTCCGAATGTACGCGCACGAGTGTCGGGCGGTCGTCCTGGTGAATCTCGCCATTGGCATCGGCCTCGCCGACGCCTCCGCGGCACAGCGCCATGTGAATTTGCGGGTCGGTGCGCGCCCGGTACGCGATCAGCGACCACTCGCCGAACGCGTTCGCGAGCGGAATCGTCTCGACACGCTCGACCAGTCGCTCGCGCTGCATCCGGTACTCAATGAGCGCTGCGATCGTGCACATCTTGAGCTTATGTTGCCGGCAAAACCCCACTAATTGCGGTACGCGCGCCATCGTGCCGTCGTCGTTCAACACCTCGATCAACGCGGCGCCCGGTAGCAGCCCCGCCAGGCGACACAAATCGATTGAGCCCTCGGTCTGCCCGCCGCGGATGAGCACGCCGCCCTCCCTGGCCATGAGCGGGTTGATGTGACCGGGGCGGATGAAATCCTCCGGGACGGCTTCCTCGGCGACCAGGTTCCGGATGGTCGTCGCCCGGTCAAACGCCGACACGCCGGTGGTCACGCTCAGGTGCGGCCCGCCGTCCACGGTCACCGTGAAATTGGTCCCGAACCGGGTGGTATTGTCGGATACCTGTGGCGAAAGGCTCAGCCGTTTGCAACGCTGCTGCGTCAGCGCCACGCACAGCGTTCCACGGCCATAGCGCAGCATGAAGTTGATCTTGTCCGGCGTCACCGCCTGGGCGGAACAGACCAGGTCGCCCTCGTTCTCGCGGTCCTCATCATCGACGAGGACGATCAGGTGGCCTTGGCGCAGCTCGGCGAGGATTTCCTCGATCGGGCTGAAGGCGTTTTCGTGGGTGGTCGCAGTCCGGTCAGCAGGCATCAACGCGCTCCGTGCGGTCGTGGCAGCACCGCATTATACCCGAAAACGGCTGGCCGACGCCACGCGCAGCGGACGCGGCGCGGCGATAGAATGCGCTCTTCGGCCAGGAACCCACATCCGTCATGCCCCCAGAGATGCCCGGACAACCCGAGGTGCTCGCCGCGCGGCCCAAACCGCGGACCACGCCGCTGTGGAACGTCGTGCTGCTCGACGACGACGAGCACACCTACGAGTATGTGATCGAGATGCTGGGCAAGCTCTTTGGTCACGGCCGCGAGAAGGCGTACCAGATGGCGTGTGAGGTGGACGGGACCGGCCGCGTCATCGTCGAAACGACGGTCCTCGAGCGGGCGGAGTTCAAGCAACTGCAAGTCCACGCCTACGGACCCGATCCGCGGCTGCCACAATCACGCGGGTCAATGCACGCGGTCCTCGAGCCGGCGGTGGGCTGACCCGGTCGGCCTACCAGGGGTTTTTCACGTGGCACGTGCGACCCGTTTTGGCGATGTAATTCTGGTGGTGCTCCTCGGCGGGCCAAAACGTCCGGGCTGATTCCACCTGGGTAGCGAGCGGGCGCCCGCCGAAGCGCTTTTGCGATTTCAACTCCTTGATGAAATCCTCGGCCGCGCGTTGCTGCGCTTCGCTGGTGTACCAGATGCCCGCGCGGTACTGCGTCCCGACATCCGGTCCCTGGCGGTTGAACTCCGTGGGGTCGTGCATGGCGCAGAACGCCTCCAGCAGCCGGCGATACGTAATCCGTTGCGGGTCGAACACCACCTTGACCGTCTCGGCGTGACCGGTCGCGTCGGTGCAGACATCCTGGTACGTTGGTTTCTCGACGTGCCCTTGCATGTAGCCGCTGACCGCATCCACCACGCCAGGACCTTGCTGGAAATAGTGTTCGAGCCCCCAGAAACAGCCGCCGGCGAAGTACGCGACCTCGGTCTTAACGGGCTGGCTCTCGGGCGGCAGCGGGGCGCCTTGCGCGTAGAATTTCAGGGCGGCCGAATTGAGGCAGTGGCGCTGCCCCGTCGGCGGCGGGCCGTCGTCGAAGACGTGTCCGAGGTGTGCGCCGCAGCGGGCACAGTCGATCTCGGTGCGCACCATGCCGAGGCTATTGTCCGGCCGCCGTGTAACGTGTTCGGGGTCGAACTCGCGGTAGAAGCTGGGCCAGCCCGTACCCGAATGGAATTTGTGTGCGCTGGAGAACAGCGGCAGGCCGCAGACCACGCAGCCGTACACGCCCGCCTGCTTGTTGTCGAGCAGATTGCCACAGAACGCGGGCTCCGTGCCCGCTTTCTGGGTGATCCGGTACGCCTCCGGCTCGAGCCGCGCGGCCAGTTTCTCAACCTGCTCACGCGGCAGCGGCGTGATGTCGTATTGGGATTTCGAATATCTCGGTTTCATGTTCTGCGCTTCCCCAGAGGGCCCCGGCAGTGCGGACGAGGCGGCGCGCGGCGGGTCAGACGGGTGACTCTGTGCCGCGGCAGGGCGACACCCCGCCCCGGCGATCGAAAGCACCGACACCGCCGCAAGCCAGAGCGTTTTTTGTTTCGTGAGCATAGTCACGCAAACCTCGCGCGTGTGGTGGGCATTCCCGCAAGGCGACTCAGCTCATTGTAGCGCACAGATTCCGACGTCAGCCGCCGGGGAGCATCGGCCTCTGGCCGGTGCGAAAAGCCGCTTCGCACCGGCGGGACGCCGATGCTCCCCGTGTCGATGCGTCGCAATTATTGCGAGGCAGTATACGAGCGAGAATGGCGGTTTCTCTACGCGCGCGGCGACAGCCGTCAGTGGCCCGGGTCGGTTATGCGCGGCGGCCGCGCCGTGGCCGCAACGTTGCCATCGCCGCTAGCGGCGTCAAAGCACCATCCTGGTACCTTCTCGTACCCTGACGCCTTGGCGCAGCCTGACACCTGTTCGCACCTTTTCGCGTCCGGCGGCCTGCGGTTTGCTGGCGTTGTTGGCTCGGGAGCACTGCTTTGCCCATTCGCTAAGCGCAAACCTGTGCGGGGAAGCTGAATTAAACTTGACTTTTTCAGTCCCATATGATATACTTCCACGAGTTAGCCGCCATTGGTTGGCGGGTGTGTTCGGGTTCCGCACGAGCGCTCTTTCGTGCGACGTCTTTTTCTTGTCAGGTACGCCTAGGCCGCGCGTCAGGTATCCGGATTCTCGTTTGCGCTGCGGCGAGTCGCGCCGAGCGCGCCGGCACGGAGATTCTGTGCCCATTCGTCGCGGCGACATGACCGTTGGAGAATCGGGCCGACTTTACTGCGCCCGCACCCACCCGGTGCACGTGCGGCGCATTCTCGTCACGTTTAGGAAGGTGAGTTTTTTTGTCTTCTGTTATCTGGAGTAAGGAAACATGAATCGACCAGGAAGTACCGTGCGCTATCAATTTATGGTATTGGTCAGCGTTTTCGCCGCATCGGCCGCGCTCGCGGGGCCGATGACGAACGCGTTCACGTACCAGGGCATGCTCAAGGATGCCGGCGTGGCCGCCAACGATGACTACGATTTCCAGTTCAAGCTCTACGACGCGGCAGCCCTCGGCACACAGAAGGGCGTTACGATTAACGTGAACAACAAGACCGTCACCGACGGCCTGTTCACGGTCGAGTTGGACTTCACCGAGGCGATCTTCGACGGTGTGGAGCGCTGGCTCCAGATCGGCGTGCGGCCCTGGGATAGTGGCGGGGCGTACACCGTTCTTCCGCGGCAGAAGATCACGCCGGCGCCCGTCGCGAAGAACCTGCTGCTGCCGTTCGAAGCTACCACCGACGCCACTGGAAATCTTCTCGACATCACCCGTTCCGCGGGGTCGGGGCGGATCGGCCGGTTCGTCAACAACTCAGCGGGCGGTTACCATTCGCTGCGCATTGAGTCTAACGACTCCGCCGCGGCGCTGGGTGTCTACGGCAACGGCACCGCCACCGAAGGGATCTATTCGAGTTCCGCCAATGAATCCGCCGGGCAGTTTTACGGCACCGGGGCGGCCAACGCCAACGCGGCTGTGTACGCACACACCGCCGGCACGGGTGCCGCCGCACATGTCGACGGACCGCTGGACGTCGGTTCGACCGGCACCGCGGGGTCAGTCGACGTGTTCCGCAACGGCGTCGCAAATGCCGTCGTCAGCCTGACGTCGGACGCCTACGGCGGACTTGTGCGGACTTATGACCCCAATGGCACGCTCGTATCGGAGATCGGCGTCGATTCCGATGGCGGCGGAGTCGCCGGGGACCTGCGGCTGCGCGGCGGCGGCGGCGCTTTTTCGGCGTACATGAGCGGGGACTGGGCCGGGAGCGCCAACGCCTGGTTGCAGTTGCTCGGTGCGAGTCGCGACATCATCTTGAACACTGACAGCGTCGGCGACGACTCCGTCAGGTTTCCGACCAACGCGATCAGCCGCGGCGAGATCGAAGATGAGCCGGGCGTCGCCAGCATCAACAGCGAAACGTCTCTGGCCCTGAGCGGTGCGGTGGAGAACATCCTTTCGCGCACGATCACGGTACCCGCGTCCGGCTACGTGCTGGCGATCGGCACCGTGGACTGCAATCTGTCCCACACGACTGGGTCGAGCAGCTTCATGTATTTTGGAGTGAGTGACGTCTCCGCGACTTTCAAGGCAACCAACCAATTTACGGCCTGGATTTCGTCCAACGCGCCCTCGGGCATCTATTACGTCCCGGGCACGGCGCAGGCCATCTTCGACGTGAGTGCGGGCGCGAACACCTTTTACTTCGTGGCCGACGAGGCTGGCGGCAGTTGGACCGTCACCGAGCGGCAGCTTTCGCTGGTCTACTTCCCGACCGCGTACGGCACGTATGACCCGCCGCTGCCCGGCAATCCGCGGGAGCCGATGCCGGCCGGCATGTCGGAGCTCGATTGGAATAATCAGATCGTCGCGGACGCCCGCGGGGCTCTGACCGCGGACGAAATCGCCGCCGAGCAGGCCGAGGCGCACGAGTTCGACATGCAGCGTGTCCAGCGCGAGATGGCCGAAATGCGGGCCGAGATGGCTCAGCTTCGCGCTTTGGTCCGACAGGAGATTGGACAGCGGGCGTCGCAGCCCACGCCGGCACCGGCGCCGCGCATGCCGGAAGTCGAAGCCGACGCGGCGGCGGAATAGTCCGCTTCTGTGCTTGGACCTTGAGCGAAGAAAGGACACCCGATGAAACAGCTTATTTCCACGCCCCGAAGCGTGTTCGGCAGCGCGCTGCTGGCCCTCGTTTGCAGCGCGTTCCTGCCGGGCGCGGCCTGGGCGCAGTACGAAATCTCGTGGTATACGATTGACGGCGGCGGCGCGATGTTCACAACGGCCGGCGCCTACGAGTTGAGCGGTACGATTGGCCAGCCGGACGCTGGTTTTCTTGACGGCGGCGGCGCCTACGACCTATACGGTGGTTTTTGGGTCCCGTCGTCCTGTGCCGCCTATGTCCCTTGCGATGCGAACTGCGATGGCGCCGTCAACTTTGACGACATCAACGCGTTCGTGGTCGCGCTCTCAGGCGAGGCGGGTTACCTCGCGACGTTCCCGGCTTGTGACTGGTTGTGCAACTGCGACATTAACCTCGATGGCGCCGTGAACTTCGACGACATCAATCCGTTCGTGGCCTGCCTATCGGGCGGGTAGCCGCGCGACGGAAAAACGTCGCGGCACGGGTGCGCCGACGTCGAGTTACCCGGAGGCCCGCTGGCGAGGACCGCGATCGTCGGTTCCCAGCCCGCGGGCCTCTTTTTTGTCCGCTGCCGCGGCGGTAACGGTAGTAGTGGCGCACCGAGTGTTCGCGCGCGCGAGGGCACGTTCGCGTTCTGAGCCGCGGGCGGTCGTTTTACCGCCGCCGGCGCAATCCCAGCAGGCTGGTCGCCAGCAGACCAAGCGTGGCGGGTTCCGGAATCAGCGCGGTAAAGGTCGCGTTGGCAACGGACGCATTGTCGAAGATTAAGATGCCCCCGCTCGTATTGATCTGCGGGCTGTTAGTCCACTGGAGCAGACCGCCCGTCCCAGTGATCGGCCCGATCGACGAGAGCATGTCCCACGAGCTAAACGCCGGGTCGAGCGGACCATTGAACAGGTCAACTCCGTTGGCGCCGGCCCGGGAGAACCCGACCAGGCTGTAGTTGACAAATGTGCGCGTGCCCGTCACGAAATCATAGGTGCCCAGGCCCGCGATGGCGACGGACGCCGACGTGTGGTCGATAAACCATCCGCCTGAGAGCGGCTGCCGGTTGTTCGTGTCTGAGTACGCCGTGATGACGAAATCGGACAGCGCGAAGGGCTGACCCGCCAGCGTACCGCCGCCGGCGCCAGCGTGCTGAAGCATCAGGACGCTTGCCGACACCGAGGCGGGAACAAAAACCACCAGTGCGACCGCCAGCGCGGCCCGCGACACCCCTCGTCCTGATCTGGCAGACAGCATTATCTTTCTCCTTGCAAACGCCGATACGACGGCGACTCCGATTTCGACGCACACGTCCGAATAACGCAGCGCAGAGGCGCGAACACCGTGCTCTCTAGGTGATAGGCCCCCTTTTGGGCC
Source organism: Phycisphaerae bacterium (assembly GCA_020058145.1). GTDB lineage: Bacteria > Planctomycetota > Phycisphaerae > UBA1845 > Fen-1342 > JAGVEP01. The sequence continues at coordinate 13,487 of JAGVEP010000139.1, forward strand.
TTGGTCAAGCCCGATCTTGTCGGTCGTTGCAAACGCGCTGCGAACCAGCTCGCCCGGTCCGCACAGCGGACGCTATCCGTGTCCCTGCGTGCCTACGTGCCCTCCCCCAAGCGCCCCACGTACATCCGCGTGTCACATTCAAATATGACCCGGCCGTCGGCGGCGTGACGTTCGAAAAGCCGCCGCAGGGCCGCAAGCATCGCCGGGTATCGCGGGTGGTCCGCCGCGGGAACATACGACGACGACAGCGTCCGGCCGTGCAGGCCCGCGTAGTCAAAGGACTGCTGGTTGTCGAACGAGCGTAGCACATACTGGCGAGGGCTGAAGAAACGCTCGAGGCGGCCGTCCGTTTCCACGCCCTGGTGCTTGACGGCGGCGTAGTCAGTGCCGAAATCCCGCAGCAACTGCTCATACTCCCGCAGAAAGGGCGTATCTTCGCGGCGGACATTCCACAGCAGGGCCGCCCAGCCGCCGCCACGCAAGATGCGAGTGAATTCGCGCTTGGCGCGCTCCACGTCGAACCAGTGAAAGGCCTGGCCGGCCGTGACCCAGTCCACGCTGGCGGCAGAGAGCGTGGTTTCTTCGGCTGAGCCGGCGACGCTATGGAATCCGGGACGGTCCTGTAATAGCCGCTCGGCAGCCGCCCGCATTTCGGCGTTGGGCTCGACGCCGAACACGGTATTACCATGGCGCAGCAGCAATTCAGTGAGAATGCCGGTTCCGCAGCCGATGTCCGCAATGACCTGAGTGGACGTCAGCCCAAACTCACCTGCCAGGCAGTCGAGGACTGCCGGCGGATAGCCCGGGCGGTAGCGAACATAGTTTTCCACGCGGTTCGAGAAGCGTTTGGTCGGGTCGCTTCCCGGTCCGGGGTTCAAATTCATTTCCCAGGCTTGTCGAGTGACTCCAGCACCAAGTCGTCGTCCTTCACCAGTCCCACGCCGCGGGCGTAGAACTTGTGGCTAACGCCCTTCTCGAGCGGCGTGGTCTCTTTGGCGTGCAGGCAGTGTTCGTACGTGCCTGCCGGCGTCTCGATCTTTTCATCGACGCTGACGATCTCAGCGCGGTCCATGGCGACCTTCGGGGCCACCTCCTGGTAGAACTTGTCGCCGACCTTGGGCTTGCCGGGCAGCAGCAGGCCGAACTTGGCGCCGTTGACGCCGGACAGCCAGGCACCCTCGTGTTCGACGACCTTGCCGTCCTTGTAGATGTCCACGTCCTCGCCGAAGTAGTACAGGTCATGCGTGGATTTGTCGAGCGCAAAGTAGTTGCGCGAGACCTCCAGCGGCTGACCGTTTTTCTCTTCGCGTTCTTCCACCACGCGTGTGGTCACGCCGTCGACCTTTTTTGTCTCGTCGAGCACCGTGATCGTCAGGACAACTGCGCCATGCTTGTAGCGCCAGCGATAGCCGGGCTCGAGGATGAAGTACGGGTTCGTGCCGTGATCGACCCAGTTGGCCGAATCGACCTTGAAGTCCCGGCGCCACTCGTCCGCGGCGGCGGCGAGGGTGGCCCCAGCCAACGTCAATCCCGTCAGCAGCTTGAGCATCATCCGGGTTGTCATCGTTACACTCCTTGTGGTAGTTCGTGCGGACAACATGCTACATCTGCCGGCGTCGTCGCACCACGTCGCGGGGTCGCGTCCCGCCGTCCCGGGGGGTTCCGCGCCGCGCCCGGCCCATTGACCGCGGCAGTGGCAGCCCGATAATGGCCGCAGTGAGCTGGGTCTCGCTTCTTTTCAGAGAGTGGCTGGTGCGGTCTGGCAGTCGTCTCATCCGGTGGCCTACTTTGAGTGCGTGCGCGTCTGGGTCCCGTGACCAGGGGCGCACCTCGCCGGGCCGCCATCGAAAGCTTGGGGCGCTGCTGGCGCTGCTGCTCGTAACCGCCGGGGCGAGCGCACAATACGACTTTAACGACGAGCCGCTGCTGCCGTCCGCGGTCAGCGATCAGAACATTGAGTTGCGCGGCCGGTGGGTGCGCGAGTGGACGGACGAGCGCGGGCTCGTGCTGCTGTTCAATGGGGGCTTCCGGCTGGACATGGGCCAGCGGCGGATGTCGGCCGCGAACGCCGTGGTGTGGGTTGAGTGGGGAATTAGCACCGAGAAGAAACCGCGGAAGTTCTACGCCCTCACGGTCTATTTGTCGGAGGACGCGCAGGTTCACGAGGCGGCGGGCACGATGACCGAGGACAGCGTGCTGCTCGTCCGTGGGCTGCGGACGGCCGGCCAGGTGATTCGCTATCAGGACGCACACGCGCTGGACGACCTGACGGAATCGCCGCTGTACCAGGCGGCCTTACGGGACCGTTTGATGTTCGAGAGCGACGAGGAGGGTGCGGAACCCAGCGGAGCGGAAGTGGTGCGGCCGGCGGAAATCGGCGCCGAGGCTCAGCGTCCGCCGCGCGTGATTCGTTATCGACTCGCGAACATCGAGCCGGCCCGCACGCCGGACGACCAGCCGGTGTTCGTCGCGACGGGCGGGGTGTATTTCTCGCAGGCCGGTGGTCCGGAAGCGGCGGTGCTGGAAATTCGCGCCGACAACGCGGTGGTCTTTCCGGCTCAGGATGCCGCCGGGGCGCTATTCGGCGGGGAAACGGAAGGTGAGACTCCGGTTGAGCCGCCCGCGCGTCCGGCGCCGGCGCTAGAGAAACGTGAACCCGGCGTGGGGCCGCGGTCGGATGCCGAGGCGGTTTTTGGCGCGGGCGGCGAAGCCAAGCCGGCGCGGATTCGGGCCGTGTACCTCGAAGGCGACGTGGTCTTGTCGCTGGGCAACCGGTTTGTGCGGGCACAACGGCTGTTTTACGATTTCGAGCGTGACCGGGCGTTGATCCTCGACGCGGTTTTCCGAGCCGATGTGCCGCAGCGCGAGATTCCGCTCTACGTGCGGGCCGCCGAAATCCGGCAGCTTTCGGCGCGGGAGTTTGCGGCGGATCATGCGGTCGTCACGACGAGCGAGTTTTATACGCCGAGCTATCATGTCGGTGCGGAACGGGTTTACGTCCGCGACATGACACGACGGGACACGGAAGGGCGGGCGGCCGGTCCGATCAGCGGCGAATACGAGATGAGGAACACGACCCTCAACGTCGAGGGCGTGCCGGTGCTGTGGTGGCCGTACAGCCGGGGCCGGTTGGAGAGCAGCGAGACACTGCTGAAGAGTCTCAGCACCGGCTACAGCGGGCGCCGCGGCTACGAGATGGAGTCGCGCTGGAACCTGCTCAATCTGCTCGGCGTGACGCCGCCGGAGGGCGTCGACGCAACGCTGCGGCTGGACTACTTCTCGAAGCGTGGGCCGGCGGTGGGCGTTGATGTCGATTACGAGCAGCCGACTTACTACGGCTTGCTGCGCAGCTACTTCGTCTACGACAACGGGACCGACAAGCTCGGGCCGGCCCGCCGCGACCAGGAGGAGCCGCCCTCGCCGACCCGTGGGCGGGCGCTGTGGCGGCATCGGCACTATCTGCCGTATGACTGGGAGGCAACGATCGAGGTCGCCTACATCAGCGATGAGAATTTTCTCGAAGAATGGGAGAAGAGCGAGTGGTTTGAGGGCAAGGAGCAGGAGACCGCACTCTACCTGAAGCATGCCAAGGGGACTGAGGCGCTCACGTTCCTCGCGAATTGGCGGCCGCTCGATTTTCTCACGCAGACCGAGCACCTGCCGGAGGCGACGTACCGCCGGATTGGCGACACTTGGTTTGACCCGGTGATTCTGTATCACGAGTCGCGTTACGGACTGGTGCGGTACTTGCCGGATGACCGGCGGCCACTCGACCTGTTCCATCGCAACGACAAGGCCAGCGATTTCACGAACCGCGGGGACATTCGCGAAGAGGCCGAGCTGCCGCTCAAGCTGGGGGCGTTCAACCTCGTGCCGTTTGTCTCGATTCGCGGCACGTACTGGGACGGTCAACCGCGCGACGCTGGAGCGCTGTGGCGCGGCCTGGGCACCTACGGCGTGCGCGGCTCGACGAGCTTCAGCCGCACGTATGATGACATCAAGTCTGAGATTCTCGACATCAATCGCATCCGGCACATCATCAAGCCGGACTTCGCGGCGTGGATTGCGCACAGCAACGTGCGGAGCGAATATCTGACGCCGTTCGACTATGGCATCGAATCGATCGACGGGTTCTACGGCATGACGATGGGAGTGCGGCAGGCGTGGCAGACGAAACGCGGCGCCGAGGGCCGGCAGCGGACGGTCGATCTCGTCACGCTGAACCTGGAAATGGGCCTGTTCGGCAACACGCAGGGGCGGCCGGAAGAGACGAACGGCTACGCCGATCCGCTGCGGCCGGAGAACAGCCGGACGCGGAATTATGTCGCCGGCGACTTCTCGTACCGGCTGAGCGACACGACCAGCTTCCTGTACGACTTCAACTACGACCTGAATGACGACCGGATGGACCGCCAGGCGTTCGCGTTGGCGGTTGAGCGCGATCCGCGGCTGTCGTACGTGATCGGCACGCGTTACGCGGGCGACGTGGATCTCAATTTCGTCGGCGGCGGGTGGAACTACAAGCTGAACGAGAAGCACATCACGGCGTTCCGCGGCTGGTGGGACGTGGAAACGGGGCAGGTCGGCGAGGTGACGTTCTCGTACATTCGGAAGCTGCCGCGCTGGTACGCGGGGATCAATCTGGGGTACAGCAACCTGGGCGATTCATTCAGCATCTCGCTGTCGCTGTGGCCCGAGGGCATCCCAGAGTGGACGATCGGGTCAAAACGGTTCACATCGCTGGGGCAGGGGACGGGGATTCGGCCGTAGAGCCGGTCATCGCTCGGGGGTCCAGCACCGCACGCAGTTTCGCCTTTTCCGGCTACGCAAGCTCAAGCACTGCTGCGACGAGCTTGTAGCAGTAGTCTCCCAGAGGCTCACCCAGGCTGACTGTGAGTAGCAACCGGTGGGATTTCCGCGCACCAACCGCCGCGCCGGAGTGATTCCCGAATTCGAGGCCGGCAAGACGGATTTCCCAGTTGGGGTCGGTGACCACCAGGTTATAGCGAATCGAGCGGTGCACGAAACATGCGCGTGCTTGTCGGCGCCCGGAGTACGACCGGGTGATCTGCCAAGACAGCTCCTGTGGCCTGACCAGCGCCAACGATGCCACCGCGGGTTGCGCGCAGAGGAGTGCATGGGCCACGCGGTCGACCTGGTTCCCAAGCAGTTCCGGCTCCGTAAGCACGTGTTGCTCCAACTCAGCCAGGGACCGCTTGGGCGCCGGGCGAGCGAGCAATTCCCAAGGACGCTTGCCGAGCAGCCAGTTCTCGGGTTGGTGTGGTTCCGGGCGCCGACGGAGGACGGGGACCCGCACGAGATCCAGGGGCGCAGGGGCAGAACCGTCCTGCAAGCGGTAGTCAGTCCAGAATAGCGTGCCATCCGGCGAGTCGCTGACCGGCCGGACCCATTCGCCAGTGTCGGCACGGAGCCCGGCAACGCACCGGCCGCCGTGCTTACGTGAGTTCGCCAAGCAGATCATGTCCACTTGTGCCATCGTGGCCCCTCATAGATGAGTGATTTGAGTATCGCCCCACTGCTGACACAGATATTCGGCCACCAGCCTGCGGTGACAACGATCAGGTTTCGGCTCGCTGCACAGTAGAACCGTGCGCGGGGCAAACAAGGCCGGCTCGAGCTTTCGCGCTACGTTGCGCGTTTCCATCAGCAGCAGAAAACGCTGCTCGTAGTCCGCCCACGTGATTTCCCGCTGCTTGTAGGCCGACAGTAGTTCTTCCGTTGGTGCCAAAGACGGTTCATGTACGTAGTCGGCGGCACACAGCTCGTGCAGAAAATACCGCAGGTCGTCGCGTTTCGTGAACCCCGCTAGCTGCGAGGAGTTGTTGAGGCGAATGTCGACGAGCCGTTGAATGTGCGCCGCTCTCAAGGCTCCGAAGAACTGACTCGCAGACTTCTTGGTGAAACCGATTGTGTAGATTTCCACGTGTTCGGCTCCGCATCTTCGAATAGCCCCAGTTGCCGAGCGCCATGGCGCGCCTCGAGATCGTCGCTGGTCGTTAGCGTGCCATCGCCGCGGATGTGCACGACGGCAATTCCGCGTGCCTGCAGCACCCGGCTGATCAGAAGATGTCGGTGACATTCTCGGGGATCTTCCTCGCTGCACATGAGGGCCGCACGGCTTCGGCCCACAAGCCGTTCCAGGCGCGAAACACCATCCCTAAACGCCGGAGAATCGGCGACCCGGTCGTAGAGGACATACCCATCAGAGTCGTAGTACCTCTCGTCCGCGGGGCGGCCGCCCAGTTCGTGCCCCAGATACACGTACCGAATGCCGCAGGCCCGAAGTGACAACTCCAACGCCAAGCGATCAAACTGGGGGCAATACCGTGAGGCCGGCTGCGAACGCACGTCGACCAATACCTCAATTGCGTGCCCCTGGAGCAGGTTTGAAAACTCCTCCGCTGGGTGATTCGAGTGTCCGATCGTGTAGGCGGTCAGCGTCGGCATAGTTACAGGGACACCTGACATCCCCCATACTATCGTCGTACCGCCGGCATCTCAAGCCGCTCGTGCGCTTGCGACGTGTGGGCGGCTCCTGCAGGCTCGAAACAACTCCAGGCGGATCGTGCCGCCGCCCAGTCACTTTTCGCCGCTCGCCTCCGTCATCGCGCGCGGGTCCAGCACCGCGCGCAGTTTCGCCTCGTCCAGGACTTTCTTCTCGAGCGCGACCTGGCGGACCGTTTTGCCCGTCGCGGCGGCCTCTTTCGCAATCGCCGCCGCCGCGTCGTAGCCGATAATCGGGGCCAGGCTCGTACACATCGCCAGCGATTGCTCGATCAGCTCTTCGCAGCGCTCGCGGTTCGCTTCCAGCCCCGTGATGCACTTCTCCACGAACACATGGCACACGTTGGTGAGCAGCCGGATCGATTCGAGCAGATTGTGGGTCATCACCGGCATGCCGGTGTGCAGGTCGAAGTTGCCGAGCAGGGCGGCGGCGTAGGTGACGGCCTGATCGTTGCCGATCACCTGGGCGCAGACCTGCAAAACCGACTCGCAGATCACCGGGTTCACTTTTCCGGGCATGATCGAGCTGCCGGGCTGCGTCGCGGGCAGTTGCAGCTCGCCCAGGCCACAGCGCGGGCCGCTGCCGAGCCAGCGGATGTCGTTGGCGATCTTGGTGAGACTGACGGCGATCGTCCGGAGCACGCCGGCGGCCTCGACGATCGCGTCCTTGGCGGCCTGGGCCTCGAAGTGGTTGGCCGCCTCGTGGAACTGCTCGCGCGTTTCATGGCTCAGAATCTCGCAGACCAGCTTGGCAAACCGCGGATGCGTGTTGATGCCGGTGCCGACCGCGGTGCCGCCGATCGGCAACTCACGCAGGGCGATAATCTTCGCCAGAATCCGCCGATCGGCATGGGCAATCTGGCTCGCGTAGCCGCCGAATTCCTGGCCGAGGCGGATCGGGGTGGCGTCCATCAGGTGCGTGCGGCCGATCTTGATGATGTCGTCGAACTGGGTGGCCTTGGCCTTGAGCGCCTTGTGGAGCTTGTGCAGGGCCGGCATCAGGTCGCCGTGCAGGGCTTCGGTGATCGCGATGTGCATGGCGGTGGGGATCACGTCGTTGGACGACTGGCCCAGGTTGACGTGGTCGTTGGGGTGGACGCGCGGCGTGGGAACCCCCTCCGTGCCTCCGTGCCTCCGTGCCTCCGTGCCTTCCAGCATCATCGCCCGGTTGGCGATGACCTCGTTCGCATTCATGTTGGTGGAGGTGCCCGAGCCGGTCTGGAAGATGTCCAGGACGAAGTGGTCGTCGAGCTTGCCGTCGATGACCTCGCGGGCCGCCTGTTGAAGCAGCGCCCCGAGGTGCGGATCGAGCTGGCCCAGGCGCTTGTTGGCCTCGGCGGCGGCGTGCTTGATGAGGCCGAGCGCGCGGATGAACCGCCGCCCAAAGCGGTAGCCGCTGATCGGGAAGTTGAGCACCGCCCGCTGGGTCGAAGCGCCCCACAGGGCGTGGTAGGGGACCTGCATCTCACCCATGGAATCCTGTTCGCTGCGCGTTTCCGGCATGGTTGTTCCTTGTTGAATCGTCGGCCGACTGGGGAGTGTAGCGGGCCGGGACGGCCGGGACGAGGGGGCAGCGGTGCCACGGAGCTCTCCCGGGTGCGTGGCACTTCCGGCGGGGCGGTCCATCCGAGCCCCGAGCGCGAGCGAGCGGGAA
>JAGVEP010000143.1 GCA_020058145.1 Phycisphaerae bacterium
AGGGCGCGGGCCGCTACAGCGCACGGGCGTCGGCCTGGCACCCGGCCCGGCTTCGAGGGCAACGAGTGGACCGATGGCGACATCGACCCGTTCGACCGCAGCTTGCGAGAAGGGATTCCCGCTGCGGTGGGTGCGAGATCGGAATCTCGCACCAGCCGAGATTCCCGCTGCGGTGGGTGCGAGATCGGAATCTCGCGCCAGCCGACAACCAGTTCGGAGGGCAGACGATGTCGGGTGGCCGTGGCCAGGAATCTCCGGTCTCGAACGACGAGGCTGCTGCGGTGCGCTGGCTCATCGGCTGCGCCGTGGCGGTGACAATGTGCTCATCCTCGCACCCGCGGCGGCGGAGGTCAACGCTACTTGCGCTGGCGGAAAGTTCTCCGAAAAACTTGATTTTTTGTAGGGAAACTCTTGATCTCTGGTAGCGGCGGCCGGTAAGATCAGGCTGTGGAATGCGAGGGGCAGGCGGGCGGATGACGGTGAACGCCGCCGGCAGCGGGCCAGGCTGCCCGGTGCCGCGAGGGCCACGAGCCCGGGCTCTTATTGTCAGCGGAGACGATGAGCGACGCCGCGGGCTGGACGGGTAGGAGCGCCGACCTCGAAGGTGGAAGCCGGCCTGCTCCAGGAAATGAGAAGGAGACGAAGATGAAGGTCAGATCGCGGCAAGTCGGAAGTAGGGGCAGAAACCGCAAGCGCGCGGTCAAGGCGCTGGCGGCGGGGGCCGCCATCGCGGCGGGCACGCAGGCGTACGCCGCGCCAGTCCGCTTTGACAACCCCCCACTCGGCGAGCCGAATCACTTCGAGTGGGGCACGGGCTACGAGTATTGGAATGCCCTGTATATCAACTTGCCGCCCGAGCAGCAGGGCAATCAGAACTACGCCGGTTATTACGGCGGTTTCACTCGCGGGCCGCGGTCGTTCAACCGGACCGCCGAGTGGTTCTACTATGGCTGGCACCCGGGGTTTGTAGTGGCTGGCTGGTTCTGGGAAGGCCTGCCCAACGCGGACATCCAGACCGACACCGGCAACTACGGAAACGCCTGGGGCTTCGCCGGCGGCGAGACGATCCCCAGCCCGGCGGCGCTGTGGGACCACACATCCTACGGCGGCTCGATGGGCAAGGTCCGTGATCCGGCCACGGGTTTTTCGCTGATTCCGGAGGGCGTGCCGGCCTACCTGGGTACGCGCATCAGCGACCTGGCCGGCGGCGCGGGCTGGCACTACGGCTGGATCGGCGTGATCCGCAACGCGGGCAACCTGCAAGCGTTCGCCTGGGGTTATGAGACGCAGCTCGGCACGCCGATCCCCGCGGGCATCCCGGAGCCCGCTGCCGGCGACCTGAACTGCGACGCCGTGGTGGATTTTGACGACATCAACCCATTTGTGCTGGCCGTGAGCGACCCGGCGGCGTACCAGGCCGCGTACCCGAGCTGCAACATCATGAATGGTGATTGCAACGGGGACGGGTTCGTCGATTTTGACGACATCAACCCGTTTGTGGTCCTCCTGAGCGGCGGCGGTGCGTGAGAAAGCCGGGCGCGGCGTATTCCGCGCGAAGCAGGCGATCGGGCGCTTCTTCGCCGAGCAGTCTTCCGGCTGTGGTGCGCACGGAGTTCGCCCAAGTTGGCTGATCGTCTTGCCCAACGCGTGCTGCTGGTCGGCTGGGATGGGGCCGACTGGCGGATGATCAGCCCGCTTCTCGAAAAGGGGCAGATGCCCAACCTGGAGCGGTTCGTCAATGAAGGCGTCATGGGCAACGTCGCCAGCCTGACGCCGATGCTCTCGCCCATCCTGTGGACCTCGATCGCCACCGGCAAGTACGCTGACAAGCACCAGATCCTCGGCTTTGCCGAGCCGGACGGCACGACCGGCAACGTGCGGCCGGTCACCAGCACATCGCGCCGCTGCAAGGCGCTGTGGAGCATTCTCTCCGAGCGTGGGCTGAAAGCGGGCGTGGTGAGTTGGCTCGCCAGCCACCCGGCCGAGCAGATCAATGGGCTTGTGGTGACGGATCGCTTTGCCCATGCTGCCAATGAGCCGGGCCAACCCTGGCCGCCGGTAGAGCACTCGGTGCATCCGGCGGAGTTGCTGGAGGAGGCCTGCAAGTTGCGGGTCCACCCGGCCCAGACGACGCCGATGCAGGTCGCCCCGTTCATCCCGAAGCTGGCGCAGTTCGACGCGCTCAAAGAGCCGAAAGTGCAGGAGCTACGGATGCTGCTGGCGCAGTGCGCGACGACGCACGCGGTCGCCACGTGGCTCATGCAGACGCAGCCGTGGGACTTTCTCGGCATCTACTACGAAGCGATCGACCGTTTCGCGCATGCGTACATGGAGTTCCATCCGCCCAAGGCGCCGCACCTGAGCGACGAGGAGTTCGATCGGTACCAGGACGTGATGACGGGCTGCTACCGCTTCCATGACCTGATGCTCGGGCGGCTGATGCAGCTCGCGGGCGACGACACGACGGTCATCATCCTGAGCGACCACGGCTTTCACAGCGACCACCTGCGTCCGGAGGGTTCGAGTAAGATTCAGGAAGGCCGGCCGGTGGCCTGGCACCGTCGTTACGGCGTTCTGGCAATCCGCGGCCCGAACGTCAAGAAGGATCAGCGTGTCTACGGGGCCTGCCTGTTGGACATTGCGCCGACGGTGCTGTTTATGCTCGGGTGCCCGACGGCGCGCGACATGGACGGCAAGCCGCTGCGACAAATCTTCGATGTGGAGCGGGTCGAGCTGGCCGAGGTCGAGACGTACGAAGGCGCGGGGGATCAAGCGAGCGTCAGCCCGGCCCAAGAAGACCCTTGGGTGGCGCGGCAGGTGGTGGCGCGGCTGGTAGACCTGGGCTACCTTGAAAACGACTCGACGGATGGCATCGCGCTGGATCGGGCCCGCAATCTCGGGCAGATCTTCGCGGCCACGGGCCGCCCGCGCTTGGCCATCCAGGAGTTCGAACAGGTTCTGGTCCACAAAGCCGGCGACAAGGGCTGCAAGATCTCCATCGCCGGGTGCCGTCTTCAGATGGGTCAGTTGGACGAGGTCGAGAAGCTAGTTCGGGAGCTGTTGGCCGACGAAGCTGACGCGCCGCTGGCCAACTTCTACATGGGGGTCGTCGCCTTTCGCCGGGGCAATACGGACGTTGCTCTCGAGTACCTGCTCAAGGCCCAAGCGGCCAACCCCGGCTGGATCGATCTGCAATGCCAGATCGGCATGGTCTACCTGCGGCGGCAGCGTTGGAAGGAAGCCGAGAAAGCCTTCAAAGAGGCGCTGGAAATCGATCCGGACTGTGCCGAAGCGCACGACGGCCTGGGGGTGGCCTACCGCGCTGGGCAGCGGCCGGAAGAAGCCGTACACGAGCACATGCAGTCGATCGCGCTGCTGCACTATCGCCCGCAGACCCACATCAATCTCGGGCTGGCGCTGGCGGAGACCGGCCAGTTCGACTGGTCCATCCGTGCGTTTGAGGTGGCCCTGGAGCAGAACCCGCACAACCCGCTCCCGCACCGCTGCCTGGCCCGCATCTACCGACAAGTCAAGAAGGACCCACAAAAGGCTGACGAACACCTGGCCCAGGCCCGCCGGCTCATAACCGCTCGCCGCGAAGCCCTGGCCGGCAGGCCGCGACCGGAACCGGTCGATTCGGCCACGACCAATACATCCGCACACGCACCTGCGGATTTGGAGTGAAGCGGTGTTTCGCCACGCACATTAACGACGCTGTAAGTCGCTCTCGTTGAATCGGCTTGCACACGCCGCAGTCTTGCTGTCGGCACTACGCCCAGCGGGCTCCGCGGCCGGCCGCTACAGCAGCGGCGTCCCCCAAGCCTGCGCGTAGATGTCGTCGTTGACGACCGCGAAATAGCCGCTGTCGTCCGTGTCGAGGTCGTAGATGGCGTCGCTGATGCCGCGGACCGCGAAGTAGAATGTCAGGGCCTGGCGCAGGGCCAACTCGTCCGCATCGTGCGGCAAGTCGAGATCGACCGTCCGCACCTCGGTGTTTTTATAGCCGTACCGCGGGACACAACGAATCGCCAGCGCTGTCCTTTTCATGGCTCCGTTCCACGGCGACAAACAAGTTACTCCGTCGCCACGTGTATTATACGGATCGGCCGGGGCGGATGTTCAAGGGGGCGTAAGAAAGGGACGGAGGGACGGAGGGACGGAGGGACGAAGGGACAAAGGGACGGAGGGACGAAGGAAGGCACGCAAGCACGAAGTGCGCTCCTTCGTCCCTCCGTCCCTTTGTCCCTTCGTCCCTCCGTCCCTCCGTTCCTCGGTCCTTCGTCCCTTCTTCGATCATCCAGTCGGCAGGGCGTCGACGAGTTGGTCGATCTCTTCCTCGGTGTTGTAGAAGTGCGGGCTCGCGCGCAGCCGGCCGAGCCGGCGCGCGATGACGATGCGAAATTCGTCGCGCAGATGGCGTTGGATCTCCTGCATGTCCTGCTTATCTGACGCGAACGAGATGATGCCGCTCCATTCGCTCGCCGTGCGCGGGCTATAAATCCGCCAGCCTTTTCGTTTCAGGCCCTCAACGAGATGATCGGTGAGCAGCTTAATCCGCTTTTGAATCTCCTCGATGCCCACTTCCAGTAACAAGTTGATGGACGCCCCCAGCGCGTTGATCCCGGCGACATTATATGCCCCGCTGTCAAACCGGCGGGCGTCGTCGCGCAGGTCGAATTTCGGCGCAGGGGTGTCAAAATCGCCTTTCATGCACAGGTAGCCAGGCTCGGTCGGCCGCAAATGGCCGATCAACTCCCGGCGGCAATAGAAGACGCCGGCACCGTCGGGGCCACACAGCCACTTATGCCCGTCGGCGGCAAGGAAATCGATGTTCATCGCGTGGACATCGATCGGGTGTACGCCGAGGGCCTGGATGGCGTCGACGCACAGCAACACGCCCTTGTTCTTGCACAACTCGCCCAGGCGCGTCAAATCAACGCGGAAGCCGTTGCACCACTGCACGGCGGAAATCGCGAGGATGCGCGTCCGGCGATCGATGGCACTTGCCAGGCGATCGAACGGGATGCGGCCGTCCTCCTCGCGCACGATGCGGAGATTCACGCCACGGGGCTCGAGGTTCATCCACGGGTAGACGTTGGCGACGAATTCGAGCGCCGTGGAGACGACGTTATCGCCCGTGGCCCACTGGACGCCGTTGGCGACGTAGGTGATGCCCTCGGAGGTGTTCTTCACGAAGGTCAGCTCGTCGGGGTGGGCATGGATGAGCCGGGCCGCGGCCTGGCGGATCTTGTCGAGAGCCCGATAGTATGTGCCCGGGAGATAGGCGGACTCCGATACTTCGCGGGCATAGCCAATCAGGGCCTCGGCGGCGGGTCCGGAAAGGGGGGCCACGCCGGCGTGGTCCTGGAAATTGTAGCGCTGCGTAATCGGGAACTGAGTACGGGTTTCGTCGAGCCTCATAGTCGTACGTCCCTGCGCGGAGCTTACACGGCTGTCCGCACCTAATTGTACGCCCGGTCGGGTAGCGTTGTCTCGTCAATAGCCGTCAGCCATCAGCTTTCAGCCGTCAGCCTTCAGCCGCCAGCGCGCGCGGGCGGCGCCGCAAGCTGATGGCTGACGGCTGATGGCCGACGGCTTATCAATACAGCTTGATCCCGAACTGTTCGGCGAGCACTTCCGCCGCCATTAGCGCCACCCCGATCAGGGCTGCCCCGGCGACGACGCCGGCACAAATCGACTCCTGGTTCTGCACGAAGACGGAGTTCATGCGCTGCTCGGGTTTTGGCCAGATTCTGCTCAGGACCCAGAAAACAAACGAACCGAGGAACATGGCCAGGCATGTTTGGAAGGTGATCACGAACGCCAAGCCGATGCCGACGGGCGAGATGGGGAACTTGCCCTTGCTGCCGGAGCGGACGAGTTCAAGGACGATGCCGAGCACGGCGCCAATCGCAGCGCCCCAGATGGCCGTCGTTGGCAACTGGCTGAGCCCCTTGGTGAGAATCTCCGCCACGGCCCGCCAGACGGTGGCCGCGGGGTATGGGTATTGCTCGCTAATCAACCCCGCCGGGTTATTTCTCAAAAATAGCGGATAGAACACGGCGACCGAGAAGATCGCTCCGGAGAAGGCGCCGACCACGTGGCCTAGGGCCTGGAGGCGCGGCTTGCCGCCGAGCATGTAGCCGGGCTTGATGTTTTGGATCAGATTCGACGCGCTGCCGGCCACTTCGGCCGAAATGCCGGCCGTCGCGATGTTTGTGGTGATGTTGCCGGGGGCCAGCGCGCCGTAGACCAGTTGCGTGAGTTTGCCGAGAGCGCCGGTAGGCGTTATGGACGTGAGGGCGGTCGAGTTGACGCCAATCAGCGTGAAGATGAAGACCATCGGGATGGCGACGACGCCGAGCCAGATCTGCACGCCGAAGAACCAATGGGCCATCCACACGACGTACGCACCGACGATGGGGACCCCAATCAGCGACACCCACAGCGGCAATTCGATATGCCGCAGGCAGTCCTCGCCGCCGGCCTTTCGCCGCCTGAGTCCCTTGAACGCAGTGAGCAGCGTTTGCGGCTTGGCGAAGAACGAGTAGAGCGAGGCCGTGGTCATCATGGCCACGCCGCACCACAGGGCCCACGTGGCGATGGCGCGGAAGCCGACATGCGTGACTCCGGCGGCGTCGATGGTGGTGCGAATGTCGCCGTGCTGGATCATCAGCGGCGCGAGAATGAAGTAGTTGATGACGGCCCCGATCATCAGCGACACGCCGGTGCGGATGCCCATGAGGCCGCCCGCGCCGATCATCGCCAGGTCGAGTTCGGGGCGGATCGTCAATTCGCGCAGCGGCGTGCCGAGCACATTCGGCATCCACCAGCCGTATTTGGCGGCAAGACCGTAGTACCATTCGTCGAAGAACTCGGGGATCGCCAGGAACCCGACCTTGATTTTCGTCAGCCAGGCGTGAACCGCGGCCCACTGCCCGAACTTGGCGAGGCCGGCCAGCAAGCCGAACACGACCAGCAGCTTCGCGGGTAAGACCGACCGGCTGTCCTCCGCGCTGTGCAGGGTCTCCATGACCACACCCGCGGCGCGGCCCTCGGGGAACGGAAGCTGGTCCTCGTTGATAAAACGCCGTTTGAGCGGGAACGCGAACAGCACCCCCAGCACCGCGAGCCCCAGCAGCCACATGAGCATCTGCCACCACGGGACCACCGTGTTGGTGATGATCATGTACGCCGCCATGCTCGCGATCAGCGGGCCGTTCATGTACCCGGCGGAGCAGGCGATCGACTGGAGGACGTTGCTTTCGAGCACGTGGTAGTTCTTGCCCAGCCCGAGCGCGGAGAGCGCCTTGAACATCACAAACGCCAGGATGACCGCGGTAATCGCGACTCCCAGCGACCAGCCGGCCTTGGCGCCCACGTAGAGGTTGGTGATCGAGAGCAGGCCGCCGAGGAGAAAACCGGTGACGACGACGCGGAGCGTGAATTGCGGCACGTCGCCCTGGTAGACGTTTTCGAGCCACCAGCGGTCCTTTTCGGCTGGGCTAAGGGTCTGGATTTGCTCGTCGGTGAGTTGTTTAATGGCCATGGCGACGGGGACCTCCAGGGGGACCAATCAGACAGCGCCGCATTCTGGATAATCGCGGCGGGTTTGTCAAAAAGACCCGCGCTTGTCGCCGCCAGCGCAGCCCGACATAATCCGCCCCCGACGCACCGCCTGGCACGACTCTAGCCGCAGAGACAGGATGTTCCCGGATGCCGCGCACACCTGACCACGGCCCGGCGCTGACCCCGGCCGCCGGGCTCGGGTTGGCGTTCACGTTCCAGTGGTACACGGCGCTACTGTTTTTCCTGTGTGCGGTCATCGGGTGGGTCGTCGAGAAGAAGCGGCCCAAGCTGTTCGAGGACTACGCCTTCACCGTGGCGTCCGGTGTCATCGCCGGCGAGAGCCTCATGGGCGTCGCCGTCGCGTTCTGGCGCGCCGGGCCGTAGATTTGGCAGGAGATGTTTGGTTGACGGAGCGGTTCGCTGTGTGTGAAGGGCGCAGCGATATACCGCACGGCCGACACGGGGGGCGGCCGCTGCCGCGTCCCATAGGGGGGGTCGGCCGCTACAGGCTAATCCGAGCCGACTGCGCGAGCGGTCGGAGAAGTGTCCGCGAGCTCGCGCTCGCGGCTCGGATATCCGGACGGCCGCGCGGAGGCGCGGGCCGCTAC
>JAGVEP010000376.1 GCA_020058145.1 Phycisphaerae bacterium
GCCGGCCGTGCAGGACGCGGGCCACAAAGGCTGCGGCGCCGCTCCGAGCGGGCTCGATCTGACGCCGCCGCCCGCCGACGCCCCGCAGCCGAAGTTCAAAGCCAACGCGTTGAAATTCGAGGCCGACGCCTGGGTCAGCAAGCAAGCCGTGTTCGCGGTGGAGATCTCGAATGAAGGCGAGGCGCCGTTGGCGATCCGCCTGAAGGGCGGCTGAGGGGTCAAAATCGCCGGTCAGTCTGACCGCATGATTCAGCCGCAACAGACCGAAAAGTTCGAGATCACGATGAACGCCGGCATCCGGCGGGGACCGTTTAACAAGAAGATCAGCGTCACCACCAACGATCGCGAGCATCAATCGCTCCAGATCGAATGCGTCGCGAACGTGAAAGCGGCGTTCGCGCTCGAGCCACCGTCCGACACCATCAATTTCGGCAGCATTCGGCGCAGCTACCCGGCTCAGAAACAGATGGTGACGATCTTGCGCGGTGACGGCGGGCCGATCCACCCGGAACTGCTGTCCACCGGGAACCCGCAAGTGGCGGCGGAACTCAAGGAAATCGAGCCGGGCGAGAAGTACGAGTTGGAAGTCGGGATTGCTCCGCCGTGGCCAAACGGCATGCTGCGAAGCATCATGAACTTCACGACTGGTGTCGAGCAAGTGCCGAACCAGACCCTGAGCGTGTTCGCCAATATCGCGCCGCGGCTCCAGGCCAACCCAGCGCGGCTGACCGTGCGCGCGGGGAATGCAGACGAGGCGGAGCTCGTCACCCGTCTGATGTGGGACGGTGACCCCGGGCAGGTGCTGGAGGCCACGGTCAGCGATGCAAACCTGGCCGTCGAGCTGCGTGAGGAGGGCGGGGAACAGGTCATAGCTTTGCACGTCCCCGGAGGATTCAGCACCGCGGCGCGCGGCAACATCTGCAACGTGGTAGTCAAGACCGACGATCCGATCGTACCGAGCCTCCAGATTCCGGTGGCGGTGATCAATCCCACCCCGTCGGCGACGAAGACGTCGCTTCTGCCGGGGGCCGCCGCAAACTCCGCCTCGGTGCCGGGTGCAGTGACACCCAGTTCGGCGGCCCGTGCCACCACCTCGGCCAGAGAGCCGCGGATTCTCCCGACACCCACCTCGCAACCCGAGAAAACGCAGTAGCGCCGGCGCTGAGCAACCGCCTCGGCGGCGCGCTCTGCGAGGTAAATAGCGAACTCCGACCAACGGGCGCGCCGCGCATCAAAGCGGCTCGCCCGTTGCTGTTGGGCGCGTCCTGCCGGCCGTTCGAGCAATTTCAAGAACGATGCTGCGTTCATCGGTGTGCCACTGCTGTGTCAGCAGTGGCTCTTCCTCGCAGGAAGCGCACTGCTCACAGAGCAGTGGCACACGGCAAGCGACGCCTCATTTTTCAAACCGCTCTATCCTTGGAGCAGATCCACAAAGGTATTGATGTCATCGAAGTCAACGAACCCATCGTCATTGCAGTCGCCGCGGAGCCAGTTGCAGTCTGGGAAAGCGGCGTGGTACGCGTCGTAGCCGGTCAAGGCCAATACAAACGGATTGATGTCGGCGGAGTCTACCCAGCCGTCGCAGTTCATGTCGCCCTTTGGCCACGCCGGTGCGGTCACTTCACCCAGGAGCGTTATGATCCGTGCGGGCGCATCCGGCGCATTCGACGCGATCGTCAGCGTGCCGCTGCTGGGGCCCTGTGCCGAGGTGTCCATCGTGATGACGTGCGCGTTGCTGCCGCCGCCCGCCACGTCGTCGAAGGTCTCCGGCGGGGCCGTAAAGCCGGGGGTGGTCGTCAGGGTATAGCGCAGCGTGTCAATCCCGGCGGCGGACCACAGGGCCACGTTGCCGGCGTTCCAGACGCTCAGGGTCTGTTCGGCCACGCTGTTTTGCGGCACCGACCCGAAGTTGATAGTGTTCGGGTCCGAGCCGACCACCGCGGGCACGCGCAGGTCCAGGAACACGGGGATATGCCCGCCCGCCGTGGTGGCCGCGTTCACGATGGCCTGGGCGATAGCGGCGCCGACCATGGTGTTGCCGGTAATGGTGAGCAACTGCCCATAGCTCGTGCCGTCGTTGCCCCACGCGCGATACGAGTGGTTGGCGTCATTCCAGGTGCTGGTGCTATAAGGGATGATCGGATTGCCGATGTAGTCCAGTCCGTTGCCGTCGATCAGGTTTCCACTGACGAGAAGCTGGTCGTACCGGTCGTCCATTCCGGGCGACAGGCTCGGGTCTTGAGTGTGCGTGAATTTGAGCCAGCTATTCTGGTGCCAATTTTCAGGCGTGTTGATCGGGTCGAAGAAGCGCCCCTGGTTGTTGGCCTGGCTGTCGACCAATTCCCCGTACGCCGTTTCGGTCGAAGCGCGGATGTTGAAGTCGCCGCCGAGCAGGAAGTTGCGCTGTGGGTCGAGGTTCTCGGCGTTGTCGCGGATGGCCTGGGCTTCCACGAGCCGTCGCGCGCGATCGCTGGACGTGGTGCCAGCTTTCATGTGCGTGTCGTAGCAGCACAAGACCGCCGGCACCGAGGTATAGCCCATCAGCCTCACGTCATAGCGCATGACGTTGCGCGGCGGCGCCGGGTCATTGCCGCCGTTGATGACGACCGTGTAGCCAAGATAGGTTGCTTTGCTCGTGCGGTAGAAAAAAGCACTGACCGTGTCGGGGCCGTATACCCAAGGCGCCGCCTGCCAATCTCCCGGGCTGCCGGGGGCGCTGTTCAGGATGTTCTTGAAGGCGGTGACGGCTGCTGAGCTCGCATTCGAGAATTCCTGGCACAGAATGATGTCCGGGGCCATGGCGCGATCTTCGAACACGCTGTACACGGCGGTCTTGATGTCCGCGTCTCGTCCGCCGGTGTAGTTCGAGATGTTCCAGGTGGCCACCCGGAGTTGGGCCTGGACCGCCGTTGTCGCCAGGAAACCGACCCCGGCTGCCAAAAGAACCCAATGTCGACATGTGGGTCTGCGCACCATCCAACTGTCTCCACCGTTAAGGGCTTGGGCTTCCGTCGTACCTCTCACGCGCGCGGATATTTTAGCCCAGCAGACAGATTTTCCCAAATGGAGTATTTTACAGGCTGGCGGTTACCGGTTCCGGGTTTTCTTTTTAGCCGGCTCGGTCGGGGGCGGGTCGGCTTCCGGTTGCTCGTTGTTCGCCGCGCTATCCGTCATCAGCAGCGCCCTGGCCTCGGCAGAACGCGCGTCTTCCGTGCGCTGGCTGATCGTCAGTAGCGTGCGCCGTGCCAGGAGCACCAGCCGCAAGATCGCCCAGCCCAGGGCGAGCGCGCAGAGTGTTGCCAGCAGCTTCAACACGAGGACAAAACCCCACGGCTCGCTACCCTTCAAGGCGTGCGGTTCCAGCAGCAGAATCAGCAGTGCCGTGACCCCCAGAGCACAGGTCACCGCGAAAGCCGTGTTGGCATACGCCGCCAGTTTCTTGTTCGGCACCAACCGCATCAAATTGCCGAGGCGCTGGAGAAACACGGCCGCGGGTGCGGCGGCAAAGGCGACCTCCACCACGGGCGCCACGAACCGGCCCCACGACAGCGCCAGCGCCACGCTGAAGAGCACCAGTCCGACGCCCAGCTTGATCGCCGTGCGCGCGTTGCCGTACTTCGCCAGGTAATACGCGGCCGAGTGGCGGCCGGTGAAAACCACCGCGCCGACCAGCGCCACTACCGCGTTGAGCATTCCACACAGGAGCACGACGAGAAATGCGTTGTCGATCGCCTGATCCAAGCCACGGGCCGAGATCAACGTCATCGCCAACCACAACCCGGCCAGGCCCGCCAGGAAGTACATGGGGTAGAGGACGATCGGGGCCATGTTGTACAGGCGGCGGGCCTCCTGTGGCGGCGCGTCGATCAGGAACGCCCCGTACACCGAATCGTAAATGGGGTGTTGGCAGCTCGGGCAGTTGGCGTCCACGTGCTGTCCGCGCAGGTCGGTTCCACACTTGATGCAGTACCGGCGCGCAATGACGCACCGGTACACGTCGACCGGATCGCCGCGGCGCGCCTTCCACTTGCCGCCCAAGCCCATCTCCTCACGTCTCAAGACCCGACAGTGAGTTGCTGCGCTCATCGTAAGCGCTCGGTCAGTCAATTGCGAGGCCGGCCCGAATCACATCCCGGCGAAGGGTGTAGCCCAAAACTGTGGCGGAAAGCTCGCCGTCCGAGCCTCAGGCGCGCGCCTGGGGTCCGCGCCGCGCGCTCCGCGGGGAACCCCACGCTGGCGCGTGGGGCTCGGACAGAAGGCTCGTCGCGCACGTCGGCGTAGGTGCGTGCACAGCCGTCCCTCGGGGCGTTATAGTCTCCGCCTATGAGTGACCAGATTACCGACCGCAAGGCCAAACTCGACAAGATCCGCGCCCTCGGCGTCGATCCGTACGGCACACGCTTTCCCAACGTCACGTCGCACGCGGACATCCGCGCCGCGGCCGAAGGGCTGAGAATTGAGGCCGGGCAGATTTCAGCGGAACCCGCCGCCTGCTGCCGCGCCGCCGGCCGCATCGTGCTCTACCGCGACATCGGCAGCCTGATCTTCATGACGGTCCGCGACCGCAGTGGCGAGCTGCAGTTCGGGCTGAGTAAGAAGATGCTCTTGGAAGCGACGGAGGGACGAAGGGACGAAGGGACGAAGGGGAGTAACGCCGCGCGCGTGGCTCGCTTTTCGACGCTGGACTTTCGCAACACCCTGGACGAAGGCACGCGCTCCGTCGAGCCTGTCCCCAGGAGGGCGGGCGGCGAGGACGCCGGACTCGGAGCTCCGGCGCCACAAGACCCGACGGTCCCGTGGAAAGTCGCAAAACTCCTCGATCTCGGTGACATCGTCGGCGTCGCGGGCCGCCTCGGCCGCACGAAGACCGGCGAACTGACGCTTTGGGCCGAGCAGTTCTCGCTGCTATCGAAGGCCGTGCGCCCGCCGCCTGAGAAATACCACGGTCTCACGGATATCGAGGCCCGTTACCGCCGCCGCTACGTGGATTTGGCCGCCAACCCGGTGTCGCAGCGGGTTTTCATCCTCCGTGCCCGGATCATCGACCACATCCGCGACGTGCTGCGCCGCCGCGCGTTCATCGAGGTCGAAACGCCGGTGCTCCAGCCGATCTACGGCGGCGCCGCGGCCCGCCCGTTCCTGACGCACCATAACACGCTCGACCAGGACCTGTACTTGCGGATTTCGCCGGAGCTGTACCTGAAGCGTTGTCTCGTCGGCGGGCTGGAGCGGGTGTACGAATTTGCCCGCTGCTTCCGCAACGAAGGCATCAGCCCGCGACACAACCCCGAATTCACGATGCTGGAGCTGTACCAGGCCTACGGCGATTATCACGACATGATGGACCTTACGGAGGAAATCGTCTCCGGCGCGGCGCGGGACTTGATCGGCTCGATGACAATCCCATTCGGTGACCAGGAGATCGACTACACGCCCCCCTGGCCGCGGCGGAAGTACGCCGACCTATTCGCCGAGCACGTGGGATTCCCCCTGACGGACATGGCCAAGGTCCGCGAGCGAGCCCGCCAGCTTCTGGAACAAAAGGCCACTACGCTGGACGAGCGCAAGGCCGACGACGAAATCGTCGTGAATGCGCTCTTCGAGCACTACGTCGAACGGCACCTCGTCAACCCTACGTTCGTGCTCGATTACCCCGCGTCGCTCTGCCCGCTGACCAAGCGCCACCCGCAAGACCCCAGCGTCGCGCTGCGCTTCGAGCTGTTCATAAGCGGCATGGAAATCGGCAACGCGTACAGCGAATTGAACGACCCCGCCGTCCAGCACGAGACCTTCAGTCGCCAACTCCGTGGCGAGGAGGGCGAAACGATGGCGGTCATGGACGAGGACTACGTGGAGGCGCTCGAATGCGGCCTGCCGCCCGCCGGCGGCCTCGGCCTCGGCATCGACCGCCTCGTCATGCTGCTGACCGGCTCGCCGAGCATTCGCGACGTGATCCTGTTCCCGCTCCAACGGCCGCAGGCGCTGGCATGAAGCGCGCCAAGGTCCTGCGACACCTGACACGACACGGATGCGAGCTCCTTCGCGAGGGCAAACGCCACTCGGTCTACCTCAACACCGCCAATCGTCAGACGGCCCCCATACCCCGGCACCTTGACGTCGATTCAAGGCTAGTGCTGTTGATCTGCAAGGAACTGGGAATCGAACCCCCGTCGGAGCGCTAACCGGCGATCGGCACCGTTTCCACCTCGGATGTCCCGGTGCGCTCACGTAATGCCATTTCGCGTCTCGCCGCCATAAGCTCCGTAAGCGCATCCAAAACGTTGTCGCGCGCTTCCTCTTTGGAGCGGCCCTGCGAGAACGCACCCGGCACCTCCGGAATGGTGGCGATCCACCAGCCGTCGCTGCCGGCCTCAAAGATGATCGTGAGCTCGTTGGGCATCATCTGGATTGTAACATCGGCAGGAGGGACGAAGAAGGTCCATCTCGCAAGCGACATCATCACAAGGGGACGATAACCGCCGCTGATCCCGCCGGGAGGGCCGCAGTGCGGCCCCGAACCCCGCCGCGGCTGCCCGACGACCCCTGTTCCCTACGCCGGCTTCTCCTTCAGCAGCCAAACCTCGTTCCCCGCCTCGCTGAAGTAGACCTTGGTCATATAAGACTGCATCAGCATCAGGCCGCGGCCGCTGGGGCGCTCCAGATTCTCGTCGGCGGTCGGGTCGGGTACCTTCTCCGGACGGAAGCCGCAGCCCTCGTCGCGCACCATGAACACGATCCGCCCCGGGTCGACGTAGTGCCTGAGATGCACCTGCTTGGTGCGGTCGTTGCAGTTGCCGTGCTTCACCGCGTTGGTGATCGCCTCCTCGAACGCGAGCTTGATCGCGAAGATGGTGTCCTCGTCGTACCCGCAGCGCGCCAGGTCCGCCATGATCTGCGCTTCCGGTTCCCTGAAGCACCGCAGATCATTGGGGACGGTGACGCTGGCAAGCTGCCCGTCATCCACACCAAAATCGGGAGGCACCTTCATCGGCGTAGCGTGTCGCCCTAACACGGCGAACGGGGAGCGGTAACGCATCAGGTCTGTCCGAAAGACTCCAGGGCTTGCTCCGCCGTCTCGTGAATGTCAAACACGCGGTTCAGCCGCGTGATGCGGAACACCTGGAATATCTGCCGGTTGATGTTCGAGAGCTTCAGCTCGCCGTGCCGCTCCTGGACCTTCTTGTGCAGCGTGATCAGCATGCCCAGCGCGGCACTGGCCAGGTGATCGACATTTTGGAAGTTCAGCAGCAGCTTGGCCCCCGGCTCCGCCTCGGCCAGCCGCCGCAACTCCTCGCCGATCTCCTGGATGGAAAGTTCCTCCAGGATCTTGCGGTCGGCGAACTCGACGACCGACACGTTGACGGCCCGTTTGATCTTCAGGTGCGATGACGGCTGTTCCATGGGCGCTGTGACCTCCACGCGAACCGGCCGATCGGTAACCGCCGCACTACGGCTGAGCGGGGACGGCCGGACGCGAAGCAACACCGCTCCGGTAATTCTATCGGCGGATTCTCTGCGCCGCTCTCGGCAGTGTCAACCAACGCGCGGGGGTCGTAGGAGTCGCGAAACCTCTGGATGGTCCGCCTGCTTTCCTACTCCGCCAGCGGCCAAAGCCGACGTTTCAGCACCGCCGCCCGCGACAACTGGCCATCCAGCCGAATTTCCAGCGGCTGCGCGAGGTGGATATGGCGAACGAACGCCGTCTCCGCCTCCGCCGGCTGGGCGTCGAGCCACGGCCACGCGATAAACCCGGCGTCGGAAAACGGGTTCACCATCAGGTACGCGATGCCGAACGCGGTGAGGTTCTGGAAGAAGTGGCTGCCCTGCGACGGCTCAACCACGAAGTCCTGCAGGGTGGTTTCGACAATCACGCGGGCGGCACAAATCTGGCCCCAATTCACCGGAATCCCGAGCCAGGAGTGCGACGACCCCCACCGGCCCGGTCCGATCAACATGCACGGACGGTTGGCCGCCAGCAGCTTGTCGTTGAGCTCGCCAATCTCCTGGGCCATGGTCACCGTGTGGGCCGGATCGAACCGCTCCGGCTTCACATACACGATATCCGCCACGTTCGAAATCAGGCCGTTGCCCAGCGCGTGCGGGCTGTAGCACACGAGCTCGCCGGCCGGCAGGTCGCCCAGCTCAGCCGCCTCCAGGTCGGCGCTCGGCAGGCACGGGCGAATCTGCAGGACGGCAAATTCCTGCGGGCGGCTTTCGCAATTCACCGCGAATTCGATCTCGATCGGGCTGTTCATGCCCGTGCGACCGATGCGCAGCAGCCGCTGGAGCAGTGCCGCCAGCGGAAACACGTCGTTTTTCAGAATGTGTGCGAAGGTCACCACCCGCACGCCGGGCCGCGAAATACCGTCATAGAACGTCTGGTCCTCCGCTGACCAGACCGAGCCGAGCAGGTGCAGCGTCCCGTGCCGCTCCGCCGCGTCGATGTCCACGCGCACCACGTAGCGGTCGGCGGCGAACGTCCGGCCGTCACGCGCCTGGGCCAGGTCCAGCGCGTAAAACATCCGTTGTGATTCGCCGATGAACTCCTCGCCTTCCCC
This sequence comes from Phycisphaerae bacterium, assembly GCA_020058145.1. GTDB lineage: Bacteria > Planctomycetota > Phycisphaerae > UBA1845 > Fen-1342 > JAGVEP01. Next base: position 8,559 of record JAGVEP010000376.1, read on the forward strand.
CAGTTGCGGCAGCACTTGCGGATGCGCGGGACAGAAGCGCAGCGCCGGGGCACCTTCCACAACCGTCCGGCCCAAGCCGAGCGCGACGCTGGCCACGCCGTCCTCCGGCCGCATTGCCCCGAACGGGTAGTAGTTGTACGAACGGGCCACGCCGGAGAAGTTGGGATAGTGATACTCGCTACGCCGGACCCCAACCACCGGCTGGAGGATCACGGCCATCTTCTCCTCGTCAATGCGGTGGGGCGTGGCTTCGAGATAGCGGCGCGTGGCGCCGTAGTACGTTGAGGCGTACACGAGCTTGATTGCGACCTGCAACTCAGCGAGCCGCTCCGCAGCCTCGGGGTGGTTGTTCGGCAGCATGTGGGTTTCGTACACGCCGGCCAGCGGGTGGTATTGCGAGTCCTCCAACAGGCTCGACGAGCGTACCGCCAGCGGCTCGCGCAGCAGGTCGAGAAACACGCGCAAGTCGGCGACCACGTCCTCCGGCAGCCGTCCGCCCAGAAAAACCTGCGTGATCTCCGGGTCGGTCTGGCTGCACAGCGTGGCGATCCGGATGTGGTTCGCGGCGAGGAACTCATCGAACACGTCCGTCCCGATCACCACCGAGCGCGGTACGCGCACCGTCACGCCGGGAAACTCGCTGTCCAGATTCGCGGTCACCAGCAGCGCATCGACGAACGCCAGCCCGCGGGCCTTGCCGCCCAGCGACC